>DAOVUU010000138.1 GCA_030632405.1 Desulfobulbaceae bacterium
ATGAGTAATCTTTGTCCGCTTTTGGCAGTAGATTTCTTGATTTTCAAATATTTCTCACATCCAATTTGTATCATGCGAGTTCCTCGCAAAGACTGATACAAATTAAATGTGAAAATATTAAAAAAATACTACGAAATTTACTGGATGACGCTCCCAAAAATCACCCATGAATCCTCCTGCAAAATTTAAACTGGACAATACTGACTCTTTTCCCGACGCCATCAACAATCATCTTGCACTTTCGGCAGTGCTGAGCTTTAATATGGCGCATACGACACGTTAAATTTGTTAGGACAACACACTGCTTAAACACTTACAAAAAAGGTTTTTATCATGAATGTAACTATATCCGGATCCCTTGCATATGACAGGATCATGAACTTTTCAGAGAAATTTTCCGACCATATTCTTCCTGATAGGATTCATGATCTCAATGTATGCTTCCAGGTCAATGGCGTGACCGAAAACTACGGCGGTACCGCCGGTAATATCGCCTATGCCATGAAACTCATGGGTAAATCCCCAGCACTCTCCGCAACAATAGGCAGCGATAACCACAAATATTTTGAATGGTTCGATACAAACAACATCGATAAAAAAGGCGTCAGGATTATCTCAGAAGAACTTACGGCCGGAGCATATATAACTACAGATATGACAAATAATCAGATTACCGGATTTAATCCCGGTGCCATGAAATACTCCTCGGAACTTGATTTTTCAAACCTCAATCCTGAAAATGATATCCTCCTGATCTCACCGGGGAATTTAGATGATATGATCAACTATCCACAGAAATGCAAAGAGACAGGGGTTGCATATATTTTTGACCCTGGCCAGTCCCTTCCAGTGCTGCAGGCCGAAGATCTTATAAAGGTTATTACAGGGTGTAAAATACTTATCGTAAACGATTATGAGTTTAACCTGATTCAGGACAAGACAGGCCTGGGAAAAGATGAACTGATGGACAGGGCCGAAACAACGATCATCACCTATGGTGGAGCAGGATCCAAGATATTCTTTAAAAACGAGACAGTTGAAATCCCCACCTACACTGCCAGACAGGTTGTCGACCCCACCGGCGCCGGAGACGCCTATAGAGGCGGTCTGATCAGCGGCCTGATAAATGACAAAGATCTGGTAAGCTGTGGGAGACTCGGCAGCGCCTGTGCGTCCTTTGCCGTTGAGTGCAATGGTACCCAGGTTTACACCTTTACCCGGCAAGAGCTGGAAGCACGGATGGGTGAAGAGGTTACATGATATGAGCATACCTGCTTTAACAGAAAAAGGCTGCCGAAAGCGGCGCGATAGCCTCCTTAAAAATTGTGAAACTGACCTTGTCGTCATAGCAGACCCGAGAAACCTCTATTATTACGGTGGGTTTCTCCCTCCTTATCCATCACTGTCCGAATGGGGACCGGTCTACCTGATCATTGACCGCAAGAGTGCTGCAAGCACACTTGTCTGCCATAATTTTGCAGCCGGTGCTGCAGAAAATGCCCATGTCGATAAAAAAGAAATCTGGACCTGGTATGACGCTTCCCGAACTTCCGGCGTTGATATCTATCCTGCGGGAACAGCGATATTGGCCGATTTTATCAGATCTTCCACCGGTGGACACATAGGCGTTGAAACCGGTTGGTTTCCTTTGATCCCCGCCATTACTACCGGTGTTGACTATACCGATATAACTGCGACTATCAGCCGGCAGAGACGCCGAAAAGATCCCGATGAACTGGCCTGCATCCGGTATGCCCAGGACTCCTCGCTGGCAGGTCATATTGCGGGACGAAAGAAAATCCGGCCTGGCCTCTCTGAACTGGAACTCTTCAGCCTGATAAACACAGCCATGACAAAGAAGGCCGGATGCCCGGTGAAACTGATCGGAGACATCCTCAGCGGCCCCCGCACCCTGGATGTATCAGGTGGGCCGACCGACCGGGTTATTGGAGAAAATGATACTGTAATACTGGACCTGAGCCCCGTCGTCCACGGCTACAGGGCAGATTATACGGCGACTATCGTCCTGGATCCTGAACCGGACCAGAAACTGCTGGACCTTGAAAAAGCTCTGCATGGGGCGATTGCAGCCGGTGAAAGTCAGCTGCGACCCGGCAGAACAGGCCGGGATATTTATTGGGCCGTTAAAAACTGTCTCAATGACCGGGGATTCGGTGGTCAATTCGAGCACCATGCAGGACACGGCTTGGGACTCGGACATCCGGAAGCACCGTTTTTCGTCCCGGAAAGCAGTGAGAAACTCATCGTCGGCGACGTCGTTACCCTGGAACCAGGCTCCTATGCCCCCGGCTGTGCAGGCCGTATCGAACATGTATATCTGATAACTGAAAACGGACCGGAACGACTCACCAGACACGATACCCGTTTCACCTGCCAATGAGTCAATGATGGTGTGGTAAAAAGTCCAATCTACTTCGTTGCAGTAAACGGTCTTAATAGATTGATGGAATATTTTTCTTTCTTGCTGATCTGACCCACTTGGGAACAAACGGGGCGATCATATCCTGGGAGACAACTTCCATTTCAATAAATGATGGCCCATCGTGCTCTATAGCTTTGCTGACTACTTTTGAAATATCATTGTGGCTGGTCAATCGTTGACAGTGAAGCCCGAACGCTTCAGCCACCCCCAGGTAATCCACTTTTTTACTGAAGTCAGTACAGAAAGGTTTACTCTCATTAACCAGTACGGTTTCCCCCCTGATCCAGCCAAACGTATCGTTGCGGTAAAGTACAATGGTGATGTTTTTTCCTGTCCTGACCAGAGTTTCAAGCTCACCGCAGTTAAAGCCAAAGCTGCCATCCCCGGTAAGAGCAACTATCGGGGCATTTTCATCACCATAGGCAGCACCGAGAGCGGCAGGAATGGCATACCCAAGGGCGCCAAGTGCATAGTTGGTTAAATATCGTCTGCCTGGACGTTTCATTTGAAAAAGTGGCGTTGTGCATATACTGCCAACCCCGGGCTCAGTTGCAATTATCACATTTTCAGGGAGAATTTCGTCGAGAATTTTCGAGAAACGGGGAGGAAATATACCTCTATTGATTTCAGGTACAGGTAAATCGAAGAGTTGTTTTCTGGCCCGTTCACGCTCTGCGGCAAGATCACTTATATCACTTTTTCGCTCGATTTTATTCTCTGAAATCAGCCTGATCATATACTCAAGAGAAGCCCTTGCATCCCCGCACATTGACACCGACGTTTTGTATATGTTGCCGAGGTTTTCCGCTGCAACATCAAGGTGCAGTATGATTTTATCGTCACTTGCTTTTGGCAGATTCCAGGAATCTGTACCTGTAGAATCTGTGTTTGAACCGATGTAAAAAAGAGTATCAGCGTTTTCAATAAAACTGTTTGTAAATTCAGTGCCGCCCCTGGCTCCAATTACACCAATTGACAGGGGATGGGTTTCGGCGATGGAACCTTTGCCTGTTGTTGTTGTAGCTACCGGAATACATAATGCTTCTGCAAACTGCTGAACTGCAAGACTTGCCCCGGAACTTAATGCACCTTGACCGCAGATAATTAACGGCCTCTCAGCTTTCAGCAGTGTTTCCAGCGCTTTTTCCAGACTGGAAGGATCCGCGATGGTCCGATACGATGGATAAACGCAGCACTCCGACTGAGCATAAAGATCAGTCACATCAGCTTTATCACTCAGGCAGTTCCACATCATACGCAAATGAACCGGCCCCGGCCGTCCGGAAGTGGCTACTCGAAAGGCTCTACGCATAAGGAAGGGTATTTCTTCAGGCCTGTCCAGGATAAAACTCTCCTTGCAGATACTGGAGTAGAAACCAGTCTGATCTATCCCAGTCAGCATGTTGCGCTTGTCATCGTTTGGGTAAACATCCGAAGTAAAGAATATCAAAGGAATACTTCCGGCAAAAGCTTCAGCTATGCCAGGTGCCGGATGGGTAACCCCCGGACTTGGAGAGTCGATAACCCCGGGTTTGCCGGTAACCTTTGAGTAGGCCTCAGCCATGAAGGCCGAATTCTTTTCATCTCTTGTTAAAATGTATTCAATTTCCGGGTACTCCCACCAGTGATCATAGAGGTCAATGGTGGTTTCGCCAGGCAGGCCGAACACATGTTTAACTTCGTAAAGCTTCAACATTTCAAGAATTATCTGTGCACCATTCATTACTATCTCCATTCTACTGACATCTGACCACTCACCACAGAATCAGTATCTATATCACCCGACTAACCCTGCTGGATATGTTATTTTTGTTATTGAAGGGGGTGTATTAACTTGGTGGGTCAAATGGAAACACAACCTATTTTTCCTGCCAGACAGGGTTTCGTTTTTCAAAGAATGCGTTGACCCCTTCTTTTGCGTCATCTGTCGTGCATAAACGGGCAAAGGCCTCGTTCATATAGGCAAACTGCTGTTCATAGTTCATATCCTCTGAATGGTAGAACCCGGTTTTAGCAATCTGCACAGCTATCGGACTTTTTTTCGCCAGTTCTTCGGCCCACTCCAATGCCTGGGAGTCTAGCTCATCTCTCGGTACAATCTTATTTATTAAACCAAGGGCCAGTGCCTCCGGTGGCTTTATTAAATTCCCATAGAGCAGCAGCTCCAGAGCTTTTTTTCGACCGACACATCTGGCAACGGGGATAACAGGACCAACACAGTTGAGTCCAACATTGATTGCGGTGAGCCCCATGCGTGCGTTATCTGCGGCAATAACCAGATCCGCCGCCGCCACCAGACCCATACCATTTGCCGCAGCAACTCCATGAAGCTGAGCAATTACAGGTTTTTTGAGTTTAGAAATAGTAACAAGGGGGAGTTCCATTTTTTCAATCCATTGGCGGTACTCAATAGCGGTTTTCCCCTCGAGTTCATTCACATCGATTCCGACACTGAAAGCTCTGCCGGCACCTCGTAATAAAATAACTCTGACCTTTGGGTCTGAATCCAGTTCAAGAAGTGCCTGGGTCAGCTCAGCGGCCATCTGGCTGCTGAAGGTATTCATTTTTTCCGGTCGGTTCAGGGTAAGTATTCCAACATGATTTTCACCTGTCTCAACAATAACTTTTTCAAATTTCATAACAATATTTCCTTTTTTCAGTGTATTACTTCTTATGTTCCATAACTCCACATCCCCCAACAGGGTACCGAAGAGGGTCTTGTTTATCAAGGGAAATCCTTGGCCTTTAAAGCAAAAATCAGGTAGAGTAGTTCTCTCTTTTTCAGGACAAACTGAGACTATACCATCGCAAAGGAGCTAACCCAATGACTGAATTTACCTATCAACCTCCCTTCCCACTTGGGGAGGATACAACCACCTATAGAAAAATAGAAGGTTCAGAAAAACTTGTGGCTATCGATCAGTTTGACGGGCAGGAAATACTGAAAATTGCCCCTGAAGGGCTTGCAACTCTTGCAAATGTGGCCATGAGGGATCTCTCCTTTAAACTGCGGCCCGATCATAACAGGCAGGTGGCAAAGATTCTTGATGATCAGGACAGCTCAGAAAATGAGAAAGGAGTTGCACTTGCCTTCCTGAAAAATGCTGAAGTTGCCTCACAATTTGAGCTGCCCCTCTGTCAGGATACCGGAACAGCAATTATTATGGGCAAAAAAGGTCAGAATGTCTGGACCGGATCCAACGATTCAGAATTCCTCTCCAAAGGAGTCTTCAAAACCTATACCGAGGAAAATCTGCGCTACTCCCAGACCGTGCCGCTTGATATGTATAATGAGACAAACACAGGTACTAATCTACCGGCCCAGATTGATCTCTATGCCACGGAAGGTAGCGAATACACATTCTTGTTCGTTGCCAAAGGTGGAGGCAGCGCCAACAAGACCTACCTCTACCAGGAGACCAAGGCCCTGCTGAACCCGGAAACCCTCGAAGCTTTTTTGATCGAAAAGATGAAGAGCCTCGGTACTGCAGCCTGTCCTCCTTATCACCTTGCATTTGTCATTGGCGGAACCAGTGCTGAGACCAACCTGAAAACCGTAAAACTTGCCTCCACCAAGTACCTGGACACTCTGCCGACAACCGGCAATGAACACGGCCGTGCCTTCCGTGACAGAGAACTTGAAGAAATAATGCAAAAGGCTGCACAGAACCTCGGCATCGGCGCACAGTTTGGCGGCAAATACTTCACCCATGATATCCGCATTATAAGGCTTCCCCGTCACGGTGCCTCCTGCCCGGTCGGCATGGGCGTTTCCTGCTCCGCTGATCGAAATATCAAGGCTAAAATAGACAAAGAGGGTCTATGGGTTGAGGAGCTCGATTCCAACCCGGGACAATTGATCCCTGAAAAATACCGCAAAAAAGAAGCTCATGGCGTACCGCTCGATCTGAACCGGCCAATGAAAGAGGTTCTGGCTGAGCTCACCAGGCATCCGGTAGGAGCTTCTCTGCTGCTTTCCGGCACCATTGTTGTCGGTCGTGATATAGCCCATGCCAAATTTAAAGAACTGCTCGATGCAGGTAAACCGCTGCCGGAGTATCTCAAAAAACATCCCATTTATTACGCAGGTCCGGCGAAAACACCTGTGGGAAAACCATCCGGTTCCTTTGGCCCCACCACTGCCGGCCGCATGGACAGCTATGTGGACCTGCTCCAGTCCCACGAAGGATCAATGGTGATGATCGCCAAGGGCAACCGCTCCCGGCAGGTCACCGATGCCTGTAAGAAACATGGTGGTTTCTACCTGGGCTCCATCGGCGGCCCGGCGG
>DAOVUU010000296.1 GCA_030632405.1 Desulfobulbaceae bacterium
CTAACTCTTCCATTCTGGCTATGACATTTGCCGGTTCAACATTGGCACGCTGGCTCTCATAATGAATGGCAAGATCTGATAATGACAATTTTTTATGAACATTAAACTCAAGCATCTCTTTATATGATGAGAAGGGTACAGATATATCTTTGCGTGAGAGTACAGGTAATACCGGTGAGAGCTGTTTGACCGATATAGCACCGTAATTGTCGATGAGTACGGTAAGTACATCTTCACTTAGCGGTAATTGTGTCTTTATCTGAACACAGACACCCTCACTGGACTCCAGAACGTTCAAAAATTCGCAATTTTTAATAAGCGAAGAAATATCCAGCCTTGAATCATCCAATCTGACAAAAACAAGGGTTTCGTAATAATCCCCAATAATTGTAATGGGAAAGGAATCGATGGAAATTATTTCAATTATGCCACCCCCGCTTGATATAGCTCGAACCACATGTTTTTCCACGGTACTGGAAAGAGTTATCTGGTATGTATTAGGATGGTGCATATCATACCTGCCTACTACATATGTTATTTTGATTCCCTCCTGTAACAGCGCTTTTTCAGCATAACCCAACCTGGGGTCTGTGGTTTCCCACCCAAGAAGTCCTCCGGCAAGACCCATATCAGATCCCTGTGATTTATGGGTTGTGGCAAGAGAGCCGAATTCATCAAATTCCACCAGGACATCAACAAGCACACCTCCATGCATCAGTTCCCTGGCAAGCCGTCCGATGCGAAGGGCCCCGGCACAGTGAGAACTTGATGGACCTCGCATAATGGGCCCTATAACATCATTAAAAATACTTGGATAATTCATATTATTGATCAACTGTGATAAATTCGTAAAAAGGTCATTTGAAGCCTTAGATGGTAAGTCCGATAAGCGTAGACTTCGAGAAGTTTGATATACAGATAAGCGCAGACTTCGAGACGTAGTGTTTTTCACAGGTACTTGACTATACATGAGGTATGTTGAGTGTCTGTGAAAAACCTACAACGCAGGAGATCGGACTTTTTACGACGCCATCAACGGAAAATAAATCCATCTTTTAGTTCATCTTCTGGATCAATAAAGAGGCGGTTTTCTCCGATAATGCGTGCTGTTCCCGTCACTTTTGGAATCACCGCAGCATAAGGACCAAATTGTGTTTCTTCAACAACCTCAACAGACATAGTAGTTCCAAGTATGCTTTCAATTGTGATTGATTGATTCATTTTTAAACCATCTTTTACCGTATGAATCGCAGATCTTGCACTTACACCTGTACCGGTAGGTGACCTGTCCACCTGCCCATCAGCAAATACACATACATTTCTGCTGTGGTTTTCTTTGTTCACAGGGGGACCCGTAAATATCGTGCCATAAAGATAGCCGAGATCAGGTTCAAAGGGGTGCTCAATCAATTCCCTCTCCATAACCATTTTTTTGATTCTTCGGCCCACATCAATTAACCGATCATGGTTACCCGGAACCAGATCAATTCCTAATTGGGCAGATTCGCAAAAAACATAAAATGCCCCGCCAAAACCGATATCATACTTTACTACCCCAATCCCGGGAATATCTATCCGCAAATCCTGCTTGTAGAGAAAAGATGGAACATTTAAAAATGAGACTGATTTGACCCTGCCATTTTCCCTATTCGCCGTTGCTACAACCCTTCCCGCAGGAGCGTCTATTTTTAAGATGGAGTTATTCCCCTCTTTTACAATCCAACCGGAATCAAAACATGCGGTTGTAATGGCAATAATAGCATGACCACACATAGTGCTATATCCTTCATTATGAAGAAAGATCACGCCAAGATCTCCATCAGGGGTCACCGGTTTCGTAAGAACTGCACCATACATATCTGCATGACCCCGAGGTTCCCACATGGTGCCGGTTCTTAACGAGTCAAAATTATTTATAAAATAACGCCTTTTTTCAAGTATAGAATTTCCTTTAAGGTCTGGGAGCCCACCGGTAAAAATCCGTAATGGTTCACCCCCTGTGTGCGCCTCCAGAGTTGTGATAACCCGCCAATCATCCGGGATCGACATTGGTTTAAACATTTACTTTCCTGAATTTAAGATTTATTGAGCATGGACCTCTTTTTTCCCTCGCATTTCCTGAAAAAGAATGGAGCCGATAATAAGAAAAAGTCCTATAAAAGTAGATGGATGAATTTCTTCACCTATTGTGATCCTCAAAAAAACAAGGGAGAGAAAAGGAGCAATATATATCAAATTACCGACTCTAGCAGCGGTGCTGCTGAGTTGAAGAGCTGTCAGCCAGAGCACAAAGGTAACCCCCATTTCAAAAACCCCTATATAAATCAGCGGCAGCACAGCTTTGATTTCAGGAAGGCACAGGCCACCAAACAATGGACTGAATGCTGCTGAATAAAAGAGCCCGAAACAGAAACTTAAAAAAAGTTTACCTAAAGGTTCAAGGCCGTCTCTCGCATTGAGCAGCCAGAAAACTGCCCAGATGATAGTAGAGCCAAATGCCAGTCCTATACCTAATTTATTCAATTCCTCAAGGCTACCAATCTGGCCTCTGGTGGCTATAATTATAGCACCGATAAAGCTGATAATAATGGCAGTAATCTGGACACGACTCAGTTTCTGTTTAAGAATGGGGACTGAAAGAACAGTTAACGCCAGAGGCCAACCGTAATTTAGAGCCATGGCAATTTGCCCCGGCAGCAGGGAATAGGCTTTAAAGAGTACAATGTAGTAAAAAAATGGATTAATAAAGCCTAAAAGTGCAGCTCTCCAGAGTTGATCTCGCGAAAGCGTGAAAAGCAGGGAAATTTTACCCTGTAGAACAAGAAGAACAAGCAGAATAATAGAGGAAACCAGGGTGGAATAAAACAATAGTATGTAGGGTGTTACAAACAGCAGTGCGATTTTGAAAGCGGAAGCGGCAGTACTCCAAAAAAAAACGGCCAGCAGGGTAAACAGATAGGCTTTTGTCTGCTTTTTCATTGGCTGCATATAAAACGGTCCTGAAGACAGCCCCGAATTTGACAATCATTCACCAAGATATGCTTTTACAATACTTTCATCCTGCTGCAATGTCTTGGCATCTCCTCTGATTACTATCCTGCCTGTCTCGAGAACATATCCATGATCTGCAAGTTTTAAAGCTACTTTGGCATTCTGCTCTACCAGCAGAATGGTGACACCTTCCTTATTCAAACGTAAAACAATTTTCATGATCTGCTGAACCAGAAAAGGTGCAAGACCCATTGAGGGCTCATCCATCAGCAGCAGTTTTGGATTGGTCATCATCGAGCGGCCAATGGCCAGCATCTGCTGCTCCCCACCGGAAAGAAATGCGGAATCACGGCTTTTTCGCTCATAGAGAACAGGAAATATATCGAAAACATGCTCCATACGCCGCTTTCTTTCAGCGTCATCCCCAAGAGAAAAGGAACCAAGCTCAAGGTTTTCGGTAATTGTCATTCCCTTGAATATTTTCCTTCCCTCCGGAACATGGATAAGGCCCATCTTGACAATTTCGTGGGCCGGTTTTTGAGTTATATCCTCACCCATATAGCGGATTGTACCGGAAGTAGTCCGAATAAGGCCGGAAATTGCTCTTAAGGTTGTGCTTTTACCTGCCCCATTGGCTCCAAGCAGGGTGACAATCTGACCTTCTCTAACAGAAAAAGAGATAGAACGCAGAGCATGGATTTTACCATAATGAGTCTCAAGATTTTCAATTTCAAGAATTGCATTGCTCATGCTATTTCATCCTCTTCCTTACCCAGATATGCTTCTATAACTTTGGGATTATTCTGAATATCTTCAGCATTACCCTGTGCAATTTTTTGTCCGTAATCGATAACGGTAATTTTCTCTGACACCTTCATAACCAGACCCATATCATGTTCAATGAGAAAAATCGTAATACCAAGCTGATCACGTATGCGTTTAACCAATTCAATTAACTGCTGTTTTTCAACATGATTCAGGCCGGCAGCAGGCTCATCCAGCAACAGGAGTTTGGGTTTTGTTGCCAGGGCACGAGCCCATTCCACTCTTCTCTGATCACCATAGGCAAGATTTGAGGCAATTCTGTCCTTTACTTCCAGCAATCCTACAAACTCCAGACAGGTCCCACAAAATTCATTTATCTCTGCTTCTTCCTGCTGCTGGGAATCGGTTCTAAAAATCGCACCTATGGGGCCCGCTGAGCTGCGGCAGTGCATTCCGGACATTACATTTTCAAGAACTGTCATGCTTTTAAAAAGCCTGAGATTCTGAAA
>DAOVUU010000286.1 GCA_030632405.1 Desulfobulbaceae bacterium
CAGGCAACGATCTCACCGGCAAGGGGTACATGGGCATAAATAAAGCTGAAACGGGCAACCATATAGACACCGGCCGTAACCATGGTAGCAGCGTGGATTAAAGCTGAAACCGGTGTCGGGCCGGCCATGGCATCGGGCAACCAGACAAAAAGAGGTATCTGCGCTGATTTACCACAGGCACCTATAAAGAATAACAGGCAGACGGCAAGACCAATGGATGGCGCGAGGTGGTGGGCGTTTTCTCTGAGACCAAGGTAGTCGAACCCTCCTGAACCGATAGCCCAGAAGAGAAGAGCGATGCCGAGTACAAAACCGAGATCACCTATTCGATTTACAATAAAGGCCTTATTGCCGGCCAGCACATTGTCGGTATCTTTACTGTAGAAGCTGATCAGCAGATAAGAGCAGAGACCTACACCTTCCCAGCCGATAAACATGACTACAGGGCCACTGCCTAGCACGAGGATAATCATGGAACCAAGAAAGAGATTCATGTAGGAGAAGAATTTACCAAAATTTTCATCTCCAGCCATATACCCCACAGAGTAAATATGGATAAGTGAGCCGATAAAGGTGACAAAGAGGAGCATTAAAGAGCTGAGAGGATCAGCCAGAAAGCCCATGGTTACGTGGAGGTCACCGACACTGAACCAGGTAAAAGCGTCGTGGGTGAAATATCTTGAATCGGCGGGCATCCCCTTGAGTTGAAAGAAAACCACCAGAGCGAAGATAAAGGTGAGCACTGGACCGATACAGGCAAGGACTCCATAGAGTTTCTCCGGGAGTTTGCGCCTGGTACAGGTGTCAATGTGCATTATTCCAAGAACTAAGGCACCTACAAGCGGAATCAGAGGGATTAAGCCGAGATAATTTACTGTATGTTCCATGAAATCACCCTTTTAACAAGCTGAACACATTGCTGTCCAGTTTGCCTTTATGCTTGTGAAGCAGGATTACAACTGCAAGAGCCAATGCTGCTTCGGCTGCGGCGACCGCCATTACCATCATTACCAGTACATGACCATCCATGCTTTCGTGAAACCTGGAGAAGGTAATGAATGCCAGGTTGGCTGCGTTGAGCATGAGCTCTATTGACATGAATATGATCAGTACATTTCGCCTGGAGACGACGCCAAGTATGCCAATACAAAAGAGAATGATACTTAAGATTAGATAGTCTTGAATCACTTGCTGACCCTCCTCTTACCCGCGAGTACTACGGCACCGATAAGGGCCACCAGCAGGAGAATTGATACGATCTCAAAGGGGAGCAGCCAGTCTTTAAAGAGTAGTAACCCGACCTCTTTGACACCGCCAAATCCGTTGCCAACGATAGTTGTCTCGCTCGCCGGAAGAGATTGCACAATTTTCTTTAGAAAGAAAAAGACAGGCGCAAGAACTACTCCGCCCCCGATGAGGTAGAGGAAACGATCTTTTTCCTCAGGGAGGTCATCAGTCTGAACGTTGAGAAACATGATGATGAACAGAATGAGGGACATGATAGCACCAGCATAGACAATAAGCTGGATGGCAAAAATCAGCTTGGCGGAGAGCAATGCGTATAACCCGGCCAGGGAGATCAGTGTAATCACCAGGCTCATTGCGCCATTCATCGGGTGTCTGAAGGTGACAAGTCCGATGGCGCCAAGCACAGATAAAATGGAAAATCCGGTAAATAACCAGTCGGCGAACATAATATCAAGCGCCCCCTTTTTTATATTCTTCTTCCGAAAATGCACCAGGGGTTTGTAATAACTCCTCGAGCCCGAGAACAAAAGATTCCCTGTTGTTGTCAGTTACGGAGTAAATCCCTGTATCCATACGAATCGCATCCAGAGGGCAGGCCTCTACGCAGTAGCCGCAGTAAATGCATTCCAACAGATCGATAGTAAAGGTAGCCGGCATTTTCTCAGCCTTTCCATCCAGCCGTTCCCCGGCCTCAATAGCGATGCAGTTGGCCGGGCAATTGGTCTGACACATAAAACAGGCAACGCATTTAACAGTACCGTCATCGTGGCTGGTGAGTCGATGGCGTCCCCGCCAGCGAACCGGTATTTCTGGTTCTACTTCAGGGTAATGGCGAACATACAGCTTGGAATTGTCGAGAAGGTTTTTCCAGAAATGGCCGAAAGTAGTGGCCATACCTCTAAAAATCTCTACGAAGTAGATCTTTTCAGAGAAACTTGCTCCCTTTCGTTCCATGGTTTTGACTTTAGCACTCATATCATCCTCCTTTAGCTCAACGCCACGACAATCGCGCCTGTGATAAAGATGTTCAGAAGTGCCAGTGGAAGAAGCACCTGCCATCCCAGTTTTTGTAGTTGATCATAACGAAAACGCGGCAAGGTCCAGCGAACCCAGATGTATACAAAAATCATCATCGTCACTTTCAAAAGGAAAGTAGATACCTGGAGGAGAACCACAAATATGTGTGCAGCCGATCCTTCTGATTGACATAAGAGGAGGGCAAAAAGGAAAAGTTCAAGTACGATTACCAGTCCCCAGAAGCATTTAATGTAGATGTTTGCTTCATAGACCCGCGGGTCATTTTCCCGAGGATAGTGGCTGACGTTGTTTCTTCTTATCCATCCGGCAAAGAAATACATACCTGCAGGAAGACCAAGCATTAGAAGAAAAGCAATCGGCTTGGCATAGCTGATCAGAGTATCAGTGGCGAGGAAAGGGATCTGGTAACCGCCAAAATAGAGAGTCACTATTATGGCACTTGATGCGAACATCGCAATATATTCACCCATAAAGAAAATAGCGAATTTCATTGCACTGTACTCAACATGAAAACCGGCAACAATCTCACTTTCACCTTCAGCGAGATCAAAAGGGGTACGATTGGTTTCGGCAAAGGCTGCAATAAGAAAAATCATAAAGCCGAGAGGCTGTAGAATGATACCCCACATCGGTATAAATCCAAAGAGAAGCTTTCCCTGAAACTGTGCCATCTCGTTGAGATTGACTGTGCCGTAAACTACCAGCAGGCTGACGATTGCGAGACCCATGGGGATCTCATAACTGATAACCTGTGCCGCAGAACGGACCCCTCCGAGCAGGCCGTACTTATTGCGGGAAGACCAGCCTGCCAGGATAATGCCGTAAACCCCAAATCCTGCAAGAGCCAGAAACCAGAGGATGCCGATATCTATGGGGATGCCCTGCATGATGTAACTTTTGCCGTTTAAAACGAGGGTATCGGCAAATGGTACCACTGCAAAAGATACGAGAGCTGCAAAGAAGACGATAAGCGGCGCAAGCACGAAATAAAATTTATGCTTTATATGGTCAGATATAACGTCTTCTTTAAAGAAGAGCTTGGCTCCGTCGGCAAGATTCTGGACTAATCCCGCCGCTCTGAAACCAAAAATATTTGCTCTGTTGGGGCCCGCCCTGTCTTGAAAAAAACCGGCGCCTCTACGTTCCATCCAGACGCAGACAGCAATAAAACAGAGCGGTATAAAGGCCGCAAAGGCGACTCGTACAGCAACAAGAATAATATCAAGCAGGGACATTGTCAGCCTCGCTATCGGTTAATTTCAATCCCGTTGCCGGGATATTGTCTGGTGTAAAATCACCCAGCAAAGTAATGACTTCTTTCAACGCATCATATCGTTCTTCACTGCTTTTAAGGAGTCCGCCGAGTTGAAAAGCAATGGAGCTTATCTCGACAGGGGCATTGTTTTTGGTAATTGCCCTGTCAAAAGTTTGCAGAATGTTATCGCAGTTGATGATGGAGCCGCTGTATTCACTATAGGAAGCCACCGGAAGTGCCAGGTTTGCCATCTGAGTAAACGCGGTATCATGGCTTGCCAAACCGATAACACGTTTATCTTTAAACAAATTTTTCAAGCCGGATTCGTCGTAATAAAGAGAGAGATCATTGTTAAAATTGATCAGGAGCCGAGCCTCTGCAAGAGCGGCCTCAAACGTATCCTGTGAAGTGTCAATGTCCAGAATTTCAAGACCGGCTCTATTGGCTGCCTTGTCATCCTGAATCAGGTAATCATCTCTGTCGCCATTATTGATGTAGCCGTCACTGAAACCGGAGACTGTAGCTCCTATCTGGTCAGCCAGTGACTTGATTGAAACCATCTGCTCCAGTGAACTGTCCGGTGAGATGAGAAGCACTGTTTTTTCAGCCTTTTCGATCTCTTTAAGGGTGGCGGCTATAGCATCTTCAAAGGGGATTACTGTTTTACCCAGCCTGGCCTCAGTCAGCCTGTTCTCATTCTCATCCCTGTAACTCAGTCGCCCTTCATCGCAGATAAAGTATCCGTTAATTGCTTCATTAAACAGGGGACGAAAACGGTAGATCATATCATCTTTGCCTTTTTCACGATTATGATCGATGGTGATGTTACAGCCTTTGGAGCAGCCATGACAGATA
>DAOVUU010000049.1 GCA_030632405.1 Desulfobulbaceae bacterium
AAGAAAAAATCGGTTTATTTCGAAAGCCAGCCCTTGAGTTTTCAGAAAGAACTGGAAGGCAATATGAGAAACGCTGTTCAGGGAGTTAAAGTGACCAAAATCCTCGAAGATGACAGCCCCGCAAGGAAGGTATATAATCCATCTCATCCAGATGCCAAAGAAGATGGATACGTAGAGATGCCCAACATCAGTGTCCTCAAAGAGATGGTTGACATGATGTCTGCAACAAGAGCTTACCAGGCAAATGTAACTACTATCAAGTCAGCAAAAAGAATGGCCTTAAAGGCACTTGAAATCGGGAGATAAATATAATGAATAGTATTAATGCGCTGGGCCCACTCTCTCAGTCGCCGATCAGGCCAACAGATACCAGTGACGTCAGTCAAGCTAAAGCGGGATTTGGAGATATCTTATCTTCGACATTGAACTCAGTAAATAATTCACAGATAGCCGGGGATAATGCCATTGTAAAACTCCAGACCGGTGAAGCGAAACATCTTCATGAGGTGATGATAGCAGTAGAAGAAGCTGATATCTCTCTTCGTATGCTCGTGCAGATGCGCAACAAAGCACTTACAGCCTATGAAGAAATTATGCGCATGCAAATATAATGGCGTTGTAAAAAATCTCCGCCTCCGTCATTCCCGCGTAGGCGGGAATCCAGAACGTATTGAAATAACTAGATCGAAGTCTGCGCTATGGCCCGCCAAACAACCTATGCCTCTTTAGTGTGGAATCGAATTTTAGTGGGAATTAAATAATATTTTTTTTTGATTTACCAGAGGATCATTCATGGAATCAGTAGAACAAAATTTACCAGCACCGGCCGAACCAGCAATGGTTCAGGAGGCTCAACCCGAAAACAAGAATCTAATCACGCTTATTCAGGGCTGGCCTTTATCGCGAAAAATCTCTACAATTGCGGTGCTGCTCGTTACAGTAGTCCTTTTTGGCGTCCTTATCTTCCAGGCGAGAACAGCAGATCAACAGCTTCTTTATGCCAACCTTTCCACAAATGATGCTTCAGCTGTTGCAAGCTGGCTGAAAACTCAAAAAATCGCGTATTCCCTCAAAAATGGCGGACGGGACATCTGGGTTTCAGCTAACCAGATCTATCAGACCCGTCTTGATCTTGCGGCCAATGGTCTGCCAAGTGGAGGCGGTGTCGGCTTTGAAATATTTGACAAACAGAGTTTCGCCCTGACCGATTTCGTGCAGAAGGTTAATCACACCAGGGCGCTCCAGGGTGAACTTGCCAGAACCGTAACGTCTCTTGCTCCGGTCGAATCTGCTCGAGTGCATCTGGCACTCCCTGAGAAGCGTTTGTTCAAAAATCAGCAAAAAAAAGCGACGGCCTCTGTGATAGTTACCCTCGTACCGGGAAGAACACTTGAGAAAAGTCAGGTGCAGGGTATTGTCCACCTTGTTGCCGGTTCAGTTATGGGGCTGGAACAGGATGATGTCAAAATCATTGATTCCAATGGTGTTGTCCTGGAAAGTCTGGAGAAACAGAACAAAGACAAATTCATGTCTCTGGATATGCTTTCCTTCCAACAGCAAATTGAGCACAGGCTTGAAATACGTGCCCAGGACCTTCTTGATAAAACGATGGGAAAAGATCATGCAATGGTCAGAGTTACCGCTTCTCTCGATTTTTCTAAAGTCGAAAAAACCCAAGAGTTTTTCGATGGTGATGATCCGGTTATCAGGAGCGAGCAATTGAATCAGGAAAGCAGCAGTACTCAAAATGTGGGCGGTGTTCCCGGTGTAGAATCAAACCTGGATGGCAATATCCAGGGAGACAACGGTTCCAGTCCCACAGCAAACAGCACTTCCCGGATTACCAATTATGAAATCAGCAAGACCATCAGCAAAACCATTAATCCGGTAGGCAGCATCGTCAATCTCTCTGTTTCTGTACTGATAGCTGATCGTGTTGAAATAGATGAAGAAGGCAAACCCGCTTCCACCACCCCGCGTACCGCTGAAGAACTCAAATCCATCGAAAACATGGTTGCCACAGCGATAGGCATAGTGCCTGAGCGAGGAGACGTGATTAATGTATTATCTCTACCTTTCGTAGATACAGACAAAGCAGTAATCGAAGAGAGTCTCGACTCGCCCCTGCTCATTTATGAATATGTTCCTCTTATTAAATATGGGTTGATTGTATTAGGAGTTTTCTTCATCTATTTACTGCTTATCAGGCCAATAATTAATACCATGAAAGGTGAAACGGAAAAGCATTTTAAAACAGTCAAACAACTTGAGCAGGAACAGCAGCAAAACGGTAGAAGTGATAAAGAAAAAGAGCTTCCGCCTCCACCGGTAGATGAGGCAATCACAACTCTGAAAAAAGAGGTAATGCACGACCAGGGCCCCGCTGCATTTATCGTAAAAAACTGGATCCAGGAAGGCTAACTGATGGCGATAGAAACATTAACCGGACTCAATAAAGTTGCTATTCTGCTTATCTGTCTTGGAGAAGAAGCCGCCTCAAGGATTTTTGCTGAATTGTCGGATGATGAAGTGCGTCAGGTGACCAATGTAATGGCGACTATCGAACATATTCCAAGTGAGATGAAGGAGAGAGTATTTGCCAGCTATTATGAATCTCAAAATCAATTCAAAGGAATTTTTGTAAAAGGTGGAGATTTTGCCAAGAGAGCAATTACCGCCACTCCGGGAGAACTGCGCTCAGATTTTTTAATGGATCAGTTCATTTCAGGTACGGAATCAAAATCTCTGGAAACCATATCTTTAATGGCTCCCCGTATGGTTGCCGGGCTGCTCAAACAGGAACATCCTCAAACGGTTGCACTCATTCTTTCAACCCAGCATGTTGAACATGCCTGTGAAATACTGACTCATCTTCCAGAGAACATAAGAGCCGATGTCACATACCGTATTTCAAAAATAGAAAAGGTATCTCCGGAAGTTTTAAGCAGGATAGAGGACGCATTAAACCGGGAAATTGGCCTTGTTTCCGGTAAATCCCACAAAAAAGTCGGCGGCATCGATGCAGTTGTCGGGATCCTCAACCATATGAAAAACAACCTGGACACTGATATCCTCGAAGAGATGGAGGAGACCGATCCTGATATGGCGGAAGAGATCAGAAAGAAAATGTTCACCTTTGAAAATCTTGTTGCCCTGGAAGGAAGATCACTGCAGATGATTCTCAGAGAAGTCAACAACGACTCACTCACCCTGGCTCTTAAAACGGCCTCTGAAGAAATGAAAGAGAAGATTTTTGCGAATATGTCAACCCGTGCAGCAGATATGATCAAGGATGACCTTGATGCCATGGGACCTGTTCGCCTTTCAGAGGTTGAACTCATGCAGCAGACCATAGTCAAGATTGCCATAAAACTTGAAGAGGAAGGAAAGCTGGTCCTTGGATCCGGAGGCGGTGATGAGCTTGTCTAAATATTTCAAAAATTCAGACTCTTTTCAACCTGAAAGGATTGTCAAGACTCAAACTAAAGCTGACATCGGCTGGAAATCTTTGATAAAAAAACATCACCCTGATCCATTTCAAGCTGAGCAGCAGATAAAAAAAGCTGAAGAGTCGGCTGGCACCGTGGAAGAAGACTTGGATTCTATACAGTCCCCAGAGGATCCATCCTTTTTTTCATCTTCCGCCTCCCCTGACATTACCGGGAATAACAATGCTGAACTGCTCAATATCCGCGATCAATCGTCAGATACCGATCAATATGTTGAAGCCTCAGAGATAGAACGGCAGGTTAAAAAAGCGTTTGAAGATGGTGTTCAGAAAGGGCTTGAAAAAGCTGAAGAAGATTATGGCTCTGCAGCCCAATCCTTTGCTGCTTCCTGCCGGCAGCTCGATACAATCCGAGAAACAATCATTGGCAACAGCAGTCTTGAGCTGCAGGAATTTGCTCTGGCAATCGCAGAAAGAATTATCCGAATATCACTTCACGATAACGATACCACCATTATTGCAACCATTGATGAGGCGCTGCAGCGAGCTGTCAAGTCTGACGAATTCTATATCTATATTCACCCCGACGATTATGACACAGTGGTTGAAAAATCCAATGACCTCATCACGGGGCTCAGCGGTCTCAGCAATATCGTTATAAAAAAAGATATCACTGTTGAAAAAGGCGGCGCTAAAATCGAATCTGACAATTGCACCATTGATGCAACAATTGCAGGACAATTCGATGTTATCCTAGAAGAGATGAAAAAAAGGCTTTAACTTAGAATTCATATCATGGCACTGAACACTTCATTTATTAAAGACCTGGAAGTTGTAAAAATATGGGGAAAAGTGACCCGCATAGTCGGCTTGGTCATAGAAGGGTATTGCCCTCACGCCTCCATAGGCTCCCTCTGCCTGATCACTCCTACCAATGGCGGTCAGGATATACATGCTGAGATAGTAGGTTTTAAGGACAGCAAAGCTCTTCTTATGCCTCTTGGAGACCTCCGCGGTCTTGGCCCCGGCAGTCTCATCCGTGTTGTTAAAAGCAGTGCTACAGTTAAGGTTGGCAACAACCTGCTCGGTCGAGTCATAGATGCCATGGCTCTTCCACAGGATGGACTGCCCCCCCCCATCCTCACAGAAAAAAAACCGCTCTATGCCCTTCCACCAGGCCCCATGGATCGACAGAATATCACAGAAACTCTTGATCTCGGTGTTCGTGCAATCAATGGTCTCATCACCTGCGGTATGGGACAGCGTATGGGGATCATGGCAGGTTCCGGGATAGGTAAAAGTGTGCTGCTGGGGATGATGGCCAAATACTCTAAAGCAGATATAAATGTAATCGCCCTCATCGGAGAGCGAGGCCGAGAGGTTCGTGAATTTATTGAAAGAGACCTTGGGAAGGATGGACTGGCGCGTTCGGTGGTCGTGGTTGTCACCTCTGACCAGTCACCCCTGCTCCGTATGCGAGGGGCATTTGTAGCAACTACCATCGCTGAATACTTCTGCAGTCAGGGAAAAAATGTTCTCCTTATGATGGATTCCGTCACCCGTTTTGCAATGGCCATGCGGGAGATAGGTCTTGCAATTGGAGAACCGCCCACAACCAAAGGATATACCCCTTCCGTCTTTGCAACACTGCCAAAACTGCTCGAACGGGCGGGAAGATTTAGAAATCAGGGTACGATTACCGGACTGTATACTGTTCTGGTAGATGGCGACGACCTTACAGAACCTGTGGCGGACTCGGTACGCTCCATACTTGACGGTCATATTGTTCTTTCCAGAAGTCTCGCGGCTAAAAATCATTTCCCGGCAATAGATATTCTCAACTCAGCAAGCCGTGTAATGCGAGATATCATCCCGCCCCGTCATCTTGAGCTGGCTGGTAAAGCAAGAGAAGTCCTGGCCAGTCATGACGAAGCGGAAGATCTTATCAATATCGGTGCATATGCAAAAGGATCTAACCCGAAAATAGATTATGCAATCAGCAAAATTGATGCGATAAATGATTTTTTAAAACAGGATTATAATCAAACCACGACACTTAAAAAATCAATTGAACAGTTAGGGTTCCTGTTAAGCGACAGAAAAGATGATACCTCCGTGAAAAAAAACAGAAGAAAAACTGATGCCAATCACGATGGTTCAAATACCTGATGAAGCCATTTCAACTCGACACCGTACTTAATCACAGAAAACGTTTAGAGGATATTGCCGCAAACCGTCTGTTTGAAGCCGGAAGACAAAAAGATCTCATCCAGCAGAAACTTCATGAAGAAAATGGAAATCTCACTGCCCTAATTGAAATAACAGAAGAACTGCAGAGCAAAACCATTCCCATTTTAGATCTCATCAATTACGAGAATCAAATTGATTTTCTGAAAAATAATATTCTTGCAATTAAGAAAAAACTGCGGGAAAAAACCGAAAATATGCAGAAAGAACGTAAAAACCTCATCCAGAGAAGTAAGGACAGACAAATTCTGGAGAACTTGAAAGAGCAGCAAAACAGATCATGGAGACAGTATCTCGACAAAAAAGAAGCTTCTATGCTCGATGAGATTGCGATTGTCAGACATGATGGAGAGCGGCAGATTGATAACGAACCTGAATACTAACTAAATGCGAACATATACTATGAAAAATCTTTCAAAACCCTACATTTTCCTGGCCACTGCAACGCTGTTTCTTACAAGCTGCTTATCACTTCATGCTGCTGACACAATTGATTCAAAGGATTTTTCATCTGTTGAGGAACGAAGGCTGCAGAATGTTGTTATGCAGGAAAGAATAAATATTCGAAAAGAACATGCAGAAATAGTTATGAAGAAAAAGGAGCTAAAGACCCTGGAGGAGGGTGTCGATAAGAAACTTGCCGAAATTGATAATAAGCTTGAACAGCTCAAGAAGCTGCAGACCAAAATTGAGTCGCTTCTTGAGGCAAAATCGATTCAAGAAAAAAAACGGTTACAGGATTTAGCAAAAATATATGCAAAAATGAATCCTGTTAAAGCATCACTGGCAATTGCCGGACTTGACCAGCAACTGGCTGCTGATCTTCTGGCAAATATGAAGGTTAAATCAGCAGCGAAAATTCTGGATCAAAGTTCGAAGCAAAAAGCAACCCAACTGAGCACAGCTTTTTCAACTTTGCAACTCGAGTGACAACATGACGCAAATAGCGATTATTCAAGCAGCACCGCAGTCAACCCCAACCGTTCCAACACTTACCCAAAATAAGCCAAACCACTTTTTCCCCCATCTCGAAAAAGCAGTTACAGAGACAACACAAGCTGATTCAGACGCCATATCCGAAAATGTCATTCCAGCTATAAACCAATCTTTTATTGATTCTTCCCCCTCTGAAACTGCTGAACACGATCTTGACACACCTCATTTAGCCGACATAAAACTCAATGCAGCAGCAGATCACATTGAAGAAGGCTTCATTGAAGCCCTGACAATGGGTAATCCAGCAGATGCAGAAAATGCAAAACTGGTGACCGCTGAAAAAGAACTCCTTCCAATATTTCAACGAATTAAACAAAAAAATCTGGTTCTGCAAAATTCAGGACAGGAAATCTCTGCACAACCTGCAAGCCATGTATTAACCCGGCAGTCTCCAGGACAAGAAATCGCCATGCAGCATGCAG
This sequence comes from Desulfobulbaceae bacterium, assembly GCA_030632405.1. GTDB lineage: Bacteria > Desulfobacterota > Desulfobulbia > Desulfobulbales > Desulfocapsaceae > Desulfomarina. Next base: position 7,114 of record DAOVUU010000049.1, read on the forward strand.
GACACGGATTAACCCTGCACCCGCCAGGACAGGAAGTCGCAGCGCAGGCTGGTGGCAGAAAAATATCCACGGAAGTTGCGAACAAAGTATTCCATCTTTTAGATCAAGGGAAAAGTAGTGGAGTAAGTGATACACCTTTGAAGATTGATATTGCAGCAGCAATGCCCCAGGACAAAAACAACCCGCTCCCTCCACCTACTCAAAACCAGACAGTTCTTCAGCAGTTGCAGCAGATTATCAGCAACGCCAACGAAACCGGCACAATCTCTATCCGAGTTACGGGGAACAATGATTCACTGCAGTATCGTGGTGAAGCGGGGACCGAACCAGGGAATATACTATCCAGTCAAATCGTCGAGCAGAGCAAAGTTGCTGAAAAACAGGCATCTCAAATCCCGACATTGCGTCAGGACATGCTCGCTCAGTATTTTGATGCCAAAGTTAACACCAGAGAACCAAGTGATTCCGGATCAAACACACAGTCCAGTGACCAGCAGAACAATGCTAACAGTCAGCAAACCTCAACGACCCCACAGGTAAACTCATCACTTTCACCCGAACAGTCAAGCAGTTTCCAGAATGTGTCGACACTTATGCAGGATCTGCAGACCGGCCAGACTCAAAACGGTGTAAAATCTGTAATTTTACCATCGGGAACTGTGGTAAATGAAGAAAATGTTATGCAGCAGATAGTCGAACGCTTTCAGATTAACAATAGGGCTAATGATATCAAAATCAGCCTGAAGCTTCATCCGGAAGAACTAGGTGAGCTTAAAATTGATCTCACTTTGAAAGAAGGATCCATCAAGGCTAACGTTATAGCCCACAGCCAACATGTCCAGGAAATTATAGAAAAGAACATGATAAAACTGAGGAATGTCCTGGAAGATCAAGGTTTTACTATTGAAGAAATAGTGGTCACTTCAGAATCAGATTCCGTACCGGATTTTGATCTTTTTGAGCAGCACCTCCCCCAGCAGAATGATTTCTCGCCACACGTAGCCGAAACCAGAAACCACAATGATTTTGATATAGCCCTTGAAGATGCCGTTGAGCAATCTGTCGAATCAACAACAGGTGTCAATATACAAGCATAGGAGTCACCATGAGCAGTTATATAGACGTAATAGGTCAGGCAGCAACTGCCACAAATGCATCAAATAAACCAAGCAGTGCTACAGATCCTGACGAAAACAGCATGGGCAAAGAGGATTTTCTTACGCTTCTGGTCGCCCAGTTACAAAACCAGGACCCGCTCAACCCGGATGATCCTACAGAGTTTACGGCTCAGCTGGCGCAGTTCAGTTCACTGGAACAGTTGTTTACCTTAAATGAAAGTATGAATAATCTGGTCGCCTCGAATGCCAGTTCTGACCGCCTCTCCACCCTCGGTACCATAGGGAAAGATGTGGCATATTACGGAGCTGATTTAAAATACAGTGGCGACCCGGTCGAGGTTGGATATCAGCTTGACGGGCCAGCCACTGATGTGACGCTTTCCCTTCAGCAAAATGGTGCGACAGTAGCGACCTTGAGAGGTACCGACTTGACGGAAGGCAGTCATTTTATCATTTGGGATGGTCTTACCGATAAAGGAGAAAATGCCCCGATCGGTGATTACAAGGTCGTTATCAGTGCCAAAGCTGTGGATGGAGAAAATGTGGGTGTTGCACCTCTAATCAAATCAGAAGTGACCGGAGTTGACCTGGAAGGAGAATCCGGTGGAATTCTTATCACTCAGTCAGGATCTGTGAAATTCAATGAGATCCTGGGAGTATATGAACCCGGTACTAAGGTAAGTACCATAGTCGCAGATGAAGAAGAAAGTGTTGACGAAGATGTTGAAGAGACACTGGATACTGTGGCAGCTCTGACAGAGGATGTAGCCGAAATAGTAGAATGAAATTGATTAGTTAATTACCACGGATTGGTACTACAAACTGACTCTCAGAGGAGGGAGTAAATAATGGGGATATCTAGTGCACTGTACAGTGGGGTCAGCGGACTGAATACCAACGGGCAGGCAATGAGTGTCATCGGTAATAACCTGGCCAATACAAACACCATCGGGTTCAAAGGGTCTCGTACTGTTTTTTCTGATCTTTTATCAAGCAACATTAAAGGTTCAGGCGGATTTTCCCAGGTAGGACGCGGTGTTGGCATGTCCACGGTCGACAACATCTTCAGCCAGGGTACATTTGAATCAACTGAATCGAATTTAGATGTGGCGATCGAAGGTGAAGGTTTCTTTATGATGAAAGAGCCGGGAGATTTAACAACTTATTATTCCCGGGCAGGGGCTTTCAGATTTGATGAGAACGGTTACCTGGTCAACCCGGAAGGCTTTCGCATCCAGGGCAAGGGCTTTGATGCAAACGGCACATTAAAGGCAGGAGATGCAGGCGATATTCAAGTCTTAAATGAAGGACTGATTGCCGGTAATGCAACCTCAGCTATGGCCCTTAATACGAATCTAGACTCTGCTGAAGGAATCCTTCCTTTAGGCGGCTTTGTTATAACCGATCCGAACACATTCAACTATTCATCCTCTACACAGGTTTTTGATACCCTGGGGAATCCCCACCTCCTCACTACCTATTTCATTAAAACGGCCGAGAATACCTGGAACTGGGCCTGGAGTGCCGAAGATGATACCGGTGCCACATTGCAGGGGGTTGGTGCTCAGACACTCAGTTTCACGGAAGACGGTATACTGACAAATGCTGCTTTAGATCCACCTCTACCTACCACTGGAAATATTGCTGCCATAGACTGGGCCAACGGTACGGCAGTAAC
>DAOVUU010000386.1 GCA_030632405.1 Desulfobulbaceae bacterium
GTGCCACTTTCTGACCTTTTTCTTCTTTTGTTATCTGGTAGGCTCGAAACGTATCAAGCATCGTAAAACTCCCCTGGTTAGAAAAAGGGATGCGCGGCCCTTCCCATAATTTTGTATAGCTATCAGCCTATATATTTAAGTCGACATGCAATATTTTTCCAATATAACGTTTACCATATACTCCCCATTTAAGCATATCAAAGAAGGAGTGCAACTGATAACGAGAAAATTGAAAGGATAGTTGATATAACAATTGTCGAAGAGGCAAGTTGTGTGTCGCTGTTCATCTGAGAGGAAAGGACATGAATTGCCGGTGATGCAGGAAGAGTGAAAAAAAGAATACCAACTTTGAAGGCAATCCCGGTGACATTGAAAAAATAAAAAAAACTCCAGCCAAGAATGGGAAGAACGATAAGTTTGAGCACGGAGGCCAGCAGAGAAACGTTCAAATTTCCCTTAACCCCGGCGAAGGTAAGAGAGCCTCCAATGGAAATAAGTGCAAGCGGCAAAGCGATCATGGAAGCCAGACGAAGAGAATTATCTATAAATAGAGGGAAATCACCGACAGCACGAGAGTACAAAACCCCTGCCAGACATCCAAGTATAAGCGGATTTGACACCATGGCTCTGGCAGCCAGGGAAAGACGTTGACTATAGTTGACTTTCTTACCGGAAAACCAGACAAGGAGAGAAACAGCAAAAACATTAATTAGTGGGATTGCAAACCCTATCAATACCCCGAAATATTTTACACCTTCCTCCCCCAGGCTGTTGAGGATGATCACAAATCCTATATAACTGTTGAACCGGTAACAGCTCTGAGAGAAGGAACCCGCCTTGAAATCTGAAATCCCAAACAGTTTGATAACAACCGTACTGAGCACAAACATAACCAGCAGGGTTAAGAGTGAAGCTATGCAGAAACTCCAGTCTATTCCATTTTCAAAGGACGCCCCTCCAATCTTCCAGAATAGCAGGATGGGAAAAAAGATGTAGTAGGTAAGCCTGTCGGCGGTGTTGAGAAATGATGCATCCGTAAACTTCTGCCGCCTCAAAAACCATCCGAGCAGGAGGAGAGTAAAAATAGGAAACAGTGAATCAAGTACTATCAAGGGTTGCTCCGTAACTGGTAAGTGAGATCAGCAAGAAACGGACAATGCGAAACCGCCCCTACCCTTAACAAGGCAGGGGCGGTTTACAGGATACGGATTAATTAGCAACGCAACTTCTTACCGAGTTATCACCATCTGTTTTTTTGCCTTCGCCACTCACTCCCTGGGGTGGCGTGACACGAACAGTGGCAACCTTGTTCTGGGTAAAGAAATCAATACCATCTTTTCCCTGAACTTTGTTTGTGCCGAGATGAGAATCTTTGATACCACCGAAAGGCAGGTAGGGATGCGGTGCACACACGCCCACATTAACGCCTACCATTCCGACATCTGCCTCGGCAATGAATTTTTCTGTATAATACTGATTTTGAGTAAAAATACAGGCACCATTGCCAAAGTTCTGTTCTCTGATCAGCTGCAGAACATCATCAAGGTCTTTAATCTTCATAATAGAAACAACCGGTCCAAAAATTTCCTCCTGAACAATTCTCCTGCACGGGGTAACATCAGCGAAAATTGTGGGTCCGACAAAATAACCATTTTTATTATTCTCAGGAAGCTCAGGGTTCCGCCCGTCGAGTACCAGCCTGGATCCCTGCTCAATACCTATCTCAATATAATTTTCAATTCTCTCTTTTGCGGCACTCGATATAACAGGACCCATATATACATCTGGGTTCATTGCATCCCCGACGGTTATTTTTTTGGATGCTTCAGTTACACGCTCAATCAATTCGTCATAAACTTCAGGAACTGCGGCAACAATTGAGCCTGCCAGGCAGCGCTGACCGGCGGATCCATAACAGGAGTGAATATAATTGTCTATGAAAAGATCCCAATTGACATCTTCCATTACAGCCAGATAATTCTTTGCTCCGCCGAGGAGCATGCTGCGCTTTCCACCTCTGCCACATGCCTCAGCCATTTTTTTGGCTGTTGGTGTTGAGCCGACAAGGCAAACCCCGGTCATTTTAGGATGCTCATACCAGGTTCCCGGAATAGAACGATTGCCATGAACAATATTAATCACACCCTCAGGAAGCCCGATTTCATTGAAAATATCACCCATTTTCTGCATAAACAAGGGAGACTGGGTGGACGGTTTATAGATAAACGTATTACCCACTCCAATGGCATAGGGGATAAACCATCCAAACACTAATGCCGGAAAGTTGAACGGGGCAACACCACCAAATACTCCCAGAGACTGCTTTATAACCCGTCCATTGATATTGTTAGCAATACCGTCCAGATTCTCTCCCTGGAGCAGCGTCGGGATAGCGCATGAAGTTTCCAGAATTTCAACAACTCGCCTTATCTCCCCTCTCGCCTCACTGATATGCTTGGCCTGGTCAACTGCAATAGAAACAGCAAGTTCTTCTTCGTTATCTATCATTGCCTGGCGCATATCGAAAAGGAATCTCATTCTCTTGCTGACAGAAAGTTTCTTCCATGAACCATAGGCTGCATGAGCAGAATCAACAGCTGCCAGAGACGTTTTTTCAGAGGAAAGGGGTACCTCTCCGATAGCTTCTCCCGTAGATGGATTAAACAGTGGTACATAATCCACCCCGGACTCTTCAACCCATTCACCGTTAATAAAATTTTTAATTCGAGTAAATTCCATATCCCATTCCTCCTTTTGAAGACTTTTCCAGAATCACAAACTGTTCCAAAACTCTATTGTGCGAAGTTGAAACTATTGACTGCTTAGTTCCTGTTAAAAAGCAGTTACACATCATACATTAACGATTTAAACCACTATTAAAGCCTCTATTTGTACTACACCAATACAAATATCTAAAATATCAGACATCAGGTGTCTATGTCAACAAAAAATTATCGGAATGTTTAATTGGTTATTCGACGGCCGATTTTGGAGGTTGACACTCAATACGGGAAAATGTATGAGTGCGGTTAAATAGAGAGTGGCCTCTAGAGATCAATCTCGCAAGTTGCCAACGACTTAGAATATAATGCAGCACATAAAATAATAAATTTTTATTCTGTTGCAGGAGAAAAAAGATGAGAAGAAAAATTTTA
>DAOVUU010000302.1 GCA_030632405.1 Desulfobulbaceae bacterium
GGCCAATCCGTGCCTGGTCAAGCTCGACCGGTGCTGACCCTTTTTTTTGCTGTTCCTGTTCTTCCGCTATGGCTTTGATCCGCTTTTTGAGACGTTTTTCGAAATATTTTATATCTATATTTGTACGCATGACAGTTACGTGTTCTCTATTTTATGAGATCAGAGGTTTTTGCATCAGGACGACATTCTTTACCGGGACTTCGCAGGACCATTCGAAATTTTCAGCGATATGGCGCAGGGTCGTTTCACGGTAGAAGACGACGTGGGTAGGGTCACGACGATAGTGCAAGGTTGAAAACAGGGCATCGTCGGTCTGAAAACATGTCATTATGGCGAGCCATCCACCTGGCCGCAGCATTTGCTGGAAACGGGAAAATTCTTCAGCCGGCCGATGAAAATGCTCTATGGTTTCTGAGCATATTATAAAATCGTAACTATGATCTAGCAGATAATGGTTTGGGAAGAAGAACGGATCGAAGAGGCTTATGTTATGCCCGGCTTCGGAGAGCATTTGGGCCAGCACCGTTTCTGGTCCGCATCCGTAATCTATACCAGTCCTCCCTGGATCCAGTTTTTTCAGCAGCTGAGTGGCAATCCTGGAGAGGAATTTCCTGTACCCGCTGTCAGTTGAACTATTCTCGTGCTTCAGATACTCAGCGTATTCTTTTTCCGGTGAGATCCATTGAGCCGGGTCCAGCATTGTTGCCATGCAGTGGTTGCAGCGGTGGTAATCTCTGCCATGAACATTTAAGAAGGGACGAGGCTCGGGTGTGCCGCATACACTACAGACAGGAAGAGTATCTTTCGTAATTTTTTTCATGGAAGTCTGCCTAGAGTAATTGGAGCAGATGGGGTATGGTTGGAGAAAATTCTTACCTTTTTGCGATGCCATCAATGATGATAAACTCGTAAAAAAGTCATTCGAAACTGTAGATGGCTAAGTCAAAAAGTTCGATATACAGGTAAGCGTAGACTCCGAGGCGTAGTGTATTTATCAGGCCCTCAGCAATACATGTGGTATGCTGAGGTTCTGGTAAATACCTACAACGAAGGAGATCGGTCTTTTTACGACGCCATCAATGATACAATAACAGAAAACCACTGGAGGAGACGATGATTTCTATCTATAAACAAAAAATAACTCAAATTCTTGCAGCCACTATTGTTGCGGCTGTCTGCTGGGCAGGATGTATAACTACAGCCGCCGCTGCAGACAAGATAGCGGTGGGTGCACTGCGCTTTACATCACATGCGGCAACATTTGTGGCCTATGAGAGGGGCTATTTCAAGGCTGAAGGACTCGATGTGGAGATTAAATTTTTTCAAGCTGCGCAGCCAATTGCGGTGGCTATCGCATCGGGAGATGTGGATTTTGGCATAGCACCTATCTCTGGTGGTTTGATCAATCTTGCAGATAAGGGTGCTATCAAAGTCATCGGTGGAGTGTTGCACGAAGAACCCGGTATTGACGGTCAGATGATTTTAGCCTCAAAAAAGGCATACGATGCCGGGCTGACAGCACCTGCAGCACTTAGAGGCAAGAGTTTTGGCATTACTCAGGCGGGATCCTCTTTTCACTACGTGGCTCACAAGATTGCAGATAAAGAAGGTTTTGCACGCAGCGACATCAAGTTACGGCCACTGCAGAAGGTTGGAGCCATTATCGGTGCCTTGAAGTCGGGTCAGATCGACAGCTGGTCTATAGTGCCTCATATCGCCAAAGGGCTGGCAAAGGGGCCGACTGTCGAAATGATCGGCAAAGTATCCGATTACATCCCCGACTATCAGGTGACAACTGTATTTACTTCCGCCGGTAATGCTGCCGATAAAAAAGAACTCGTAAAACGGTTCCTTGCAGCATTCTCCAAAGGTGCGGATGATTTTAATGCAGCGCTGGTAGATAAGACAGCAGGCGATGCAGCAGCAGAAGAGATGGTTAAGCTGATCCACAAGTATGTCTATGTGAGTCGGCCCTATGAGAAGGCTGCCCCCTCTATCCGGAATGGGTCCATGCGTATCAATAAGAACGCGAAACTGAATCTTACAAACGTCGAAGATCAACTGGCCTGGTTCCAGTCTGAAAACCTGGTGTCAAAAACCATCACCATTGATACCATAGTTGACGCGAGTTTTGTTGAGACCTATTAATTTCTGCTCTGTCAGGTCAGCCGTCATCCGGCGGTTGATACTCTGGATGAAGACTTTTTATGGATTTGCAGCTCAATAATATTACACATGCCTATGGTGATATGGCAGTGCTGGAGGATATCAACCTGACCATAGGAGGAGGTGAGATTGTCTGTATTGTCGGCCCGTCCGGGTGTGGCAAATCGACCCTGCTGCGATTGATAGGAGGCTTGGAGCGACCCGGTTCAGGAGAGGTGCTGCTGCTGGGTCAGCCACCGAAATCGTCTCTCAACCCGTTGACCTATATTTTTCAGGATTTTGCCTTGCTGCCATGGCGAACGGTGGAGGGCAATGTCAGCCTGGCCCTTGAAGATCATCCCCTCAGCAAACAGGAATCACAGGAGATTATTAATGATGTACTCAGTCGCACCCATCTCAGTGATTTTAAAAAAGCATTGCCTCGCCAGCTCTCGGGGGGCATGAAACAGCGGGTCGCCATCGCCCGTGCACTGGCCGTCAGGCCGTCCGTGATGCTGATGGATGAACCACTCTCCGCACTTGATAGCCAGACCCGCGAACTGTTGATGGAGGATCTGATAGATCTCTGGACCCGTGAATCTTTTACCGCTATTTATGTCACCCACAATCTCCAGGAGGCTGTCCGTTTCGGACACAGGATTGTGGTTCTTTCCCGCCGGCCGGGAAGGGTGCGAGAGATAGTCAAGATAGAGAGAGAACTGGATGATCGTGGGGGGGACAATGCGGAACTGGATGAAGTGCAGCACCATCTGTGGGAATTGATGCGCGATGAAGCCCGTGCCGCAGACAGGGAGCTGCTTAATGGCTGATAACAGAGCTGAAACCGTTCCCTTTCGAGGAGGCGGATTTAAACATAAACCGGCGGTTGCCGTCTCGATGATGGTGTTCGTGGTGCTGATTCTGTTCTGGGAGTTCGGATCACGTACCGGCTTTATCAGCAATCTGGTGCTGCCGGCCCCATCTGAGGCCTTTACAGCTTTTCTGCAGCTGATTGAGACGGACATGCTGTGGAAACATCTCGGTGCATCGCTTCAGCGACTGGTGCTGGGATGGACCTTCGGAACACTCCTTGGTGTAGGTGTCGGCCTGCTGATTGGTCTATTCAGCATTGTCAGAGCAGGATTATCCCCTCTGGTTTCTGCTTTGTTTGCGATTCCAAAGATTGCTTTGCTGCCTCTGTTTATAATATGGTTTGGTATTGGTGAGGGGTCGAAAGTCGCAACGATTCTCTTTGGTACCTTTTTTCCGACTGTGATTGCCACCTATGGCGGAGTGGACAATGTCGACCGCAGTCTGATCCGTATGGGCCAGTCGTTTGGCCTTACCTGGTTATCTATAGTCAGGAAAATCATTCTCCCCGGCGCCTTACCGGCAATTCTTTCGGGGTTCAGAATATCGGCTTCGATTGGTATTATTCTGCTGGTAGCAGCAGAGATGATCGGAGCGGAGTTCGGCGTAGGAGCATACATCCTGCTTGCGGGAAGCCTTATGGCAACAGACCAGTTGATAGCAGGTGTCTCAATTCTCTCTCTAATGGGGCTGACCATGGCCTGGATTATCGGCAAGGCGGAAAACTATTTTCTGAAGTGGCGTATGTGACAGGAAGCCTGGCTGTACCTTTTACTCTTTCCAAAAGAGTTAAATCGGAAAATTTCGTTGCCACAATGTGGCATACTGCATATGGTAGCAGTATAAATTAGTATAAGCCATATTTTTGACCCGCTCTAATTGTTGTCTTTTCGTCTCATCCATGCAAAATCAAATTCAAAATAATGTGAAGAGGTACGTTGATTTAAGGTATTCCGGCCTGGTGTTTATCGGGATTGGTCTGGGTGTGATTTTCTGGATTCTTGAGTCGGCCATACACGTTCTTGTATTTAAACAGATTGGATTCATTGAGCAGTTGTATGGCCCGGAGCCCCATGAAGCCTGGATGCGTTTGACTATTGTTGGCATGTTTATCACGTTTGGCATGTATGCTCAAATGATTGTCAATGGTCGCAGGAAAGCCGAGAGAAAAACTCAGCTTGCAAATACGGAATTGACTCAGATATTTGAAACTGCA
>DAOVUU010000158.1 GCA_030632405.1 Desulfobulbaceae bacterium
AAAGCAACTCTCTTATCAGAGTTGTACCTGTCGGGGTTGATTTTACCCAGAACCTTCGTCATCAATAATCGAGATACGTTCATTTCCTGTGGGCAGAGGCTCCTCTGGTTCCGTCCCTTTCACAGTTGGAATTTCTTGTCGCAGTGCCGGGATATACACATAAAAACTGGTTCCTTTTCCTATTTCACTCTGGACACGAATAAATCCATTGTAGGATTTAACTATACCATGGATAACCGCAAGACCGAGCCCCGTACCTTTACCCACCTCTTTAGTAGTAAAGTAAGGATCGAAAATACGTTCTATGGTGGCCGGATCCATACCGTGCCCTGTGTCACTCACTTTCAAAACAACGAATGGACCTGGGGAAATATCGGGTTCTCCGGCAATCTCTGGTTTATTTATTTCTCTGAGTTGCAGACTGACACTTATGGTACCTTTGTCATTTTCAAGGGCCTGCAGGGCATTAGTGCACAGGTTGACTACGATCTGGTGAAGGTTAGTGGAATCTGCTATAATTACGCCACATTCTTCGTTAATGTTCTGCCGTACTTTGACAGTGGTTGGAATTGAAGATCGCAACATTTGCAGAGCTTCTTCAATGACAAGGTGGGGGGCAACGGGTCCTCGATGGTGTTTCGATTTACGGCTGAATGTAAGAATCTGTTTTACAAGGTTTGTTGCCCTGTTGCTTGCCTTGAGGATTTTCTCGATATTATTTACAGCCGGGCTGTTCGAGGGAAGGGAAAGTTTGGTGATTTCGGCGTATCCCATGATGGCGGTAAGGATATTGTTAAAATCATGTGCTATCCCGCCTGCCAGAGTGCCTATAGACTTCATTTTTTGTGATTGAAACAGCTCTTCCTCAATTCTTTTTTGCTCTGTAATATCTTTGACGATGTGAACGAGAAACTGGAGCTCTTCATTCTCATCCAGAATGGGAGAAGAAGATACCTGAAAGATTTTGTTCAGGTTCTCATGTTTAATTATTTTTGAGTGATCTCTGACATCCCTGATAGACTCAATAGTCGGGCACTCATTGCAGAGTTCCGGGATACCACGAAATGTTTCATAGCAGTATTTACCGATAAGGTCACCGCGATTGGCGCCCAGGAAGTCATGTGCCGCTTTATTGGCCCGGACAATACGCATGTCTTTGTCTTGGATGGTGATAATGTCAGATATGGCGTTAAAGGTTTTTTCCCATTCTTCTTTGCTTTTTCGCAAGGCAACGGCGTTGTTTTTCCGGTCAGTAATATCTTCGACAATTCCCTGGTAATGAGTGATTTTTCCTGCGTTATTTTTTTTCAGTCTGGAGCTGTCGGAAACCCACTTAATTTCTTTATTTTTGGTTATTATTCTGTAGGGTCTATGAATAAATTTTTCTATATCTGTATTTTGGCTGGCCTCTTTAACTTCAAGGGCGACCCTTTCAAGGTCATCAGGGTGGAGGACCTGTCGGGTGTATGAAATCTTACCCGAGGTGAATTCCCGGGGTGAATATCCAGTTAATCCAAGTACATTGTCCGAAACAAAATCAACGGGCCATCCTTTTACATTTCTCCAGAGAAAAGCAATTGATGTACTCCTGTTGATAATATCGAAAGCTTTATTGAGTTCTGTGGTATCCAGTACAGTGAAAACTTCTCCTGCCGTTCTGTCATCCGTGTTCTTAGGGATAGAACTAAGATGGACGTCGATAATGGTACCATCTCTTCGTTTGAGCTGGGAGTTTACAAAACCTGTGCCGGACTCTTTTATCTGAGATTCTTTTTCCAGGCCAACTCTTTCAAACTCCTCATTGCTCAGATAGAGCATTCGGGACTTTCGTCCTTTGAGTTGATCACTGGTATACCCTGTAATTTCAGATAATTTTTCGTTTGTCCACTGAAAAACTCGATTGACAACAAGGCCAATGCCCACCGGAGCAGACTTGAATATGCTCTGCAGAAGCGCTTCTTTTTCCGTTGAAGTTTGAAGGGTTCTGAGGTTGGCTAAACCAGTCTCCCCAATCATTGAGACCATATGTGTCAGGAAGCGTAACATGGAGGTAAATTGTTTTTCATTTACGACAGGAACCTCCGCAAGGCTCTCTAAATATTGTTGTTCATCGTAGCCGTAATGCAGTGCCCGTGCTCTGAACTGTTCGAGATCAGGTGGCGAAAAGCGTACCTGGCCGGTATACAGGTAGGCAAAGTGTTTGCCCTCAATGGTGACAGGGGCAGAGCCATTTACAAGACCATTCTCACAGTGATGGATATTGATCTTACCCGCGTGATTTAACCCGGATATAAGTTGTTTGTTACTGTTATGACAATGTTTCCGGGAGGCCGGACATACCCGGTGGAATTTAACGCAAATGTCACGCCAGCCGGTGCCAAGTATCACTTCTTCAGTGGTATGATCAAGTAAGCTGGTTGTAAATCCCGTGGCTGTCGAGAAACTTTCAAAAAGATGTTCCAGTTCGTTGAAATCCACAAGGTCTTTGAAAGTGAGTTGCTCTATGTTCATTTTAGTACCTTACTCCAGAAACCCTGTCATAAAAAACAAGAAACTGAAGAGTGGATTTTGAAATTATGTCGTTACTTTTCCCCACAAGGTACTTATGCCGTCTTGCTTACCGTTGTTACGGTGTTAGGTACCTGTCTGCACAAATCACATATTGATAATTTTGTTAGAAGACGTGCCATAGGGTCGCATCTTCAGTTCGTCATACTCTTTATTAGAAAAGAGAGAAAGTAATATTTGTGGTTAACAACTCTTTCAATCTGGACTACAGTGATGATGGCTGAGTTTTCAGGTTAACAGGTTGATGAACTGCGTGACAGGGTTTCAGGAGTAAAGCATTGACTGAAAGGATTAAATACAGCTGATGAGTTCAACTGATGTAAGTGAGTTGTCTTTTTTGTTAGATCCAGAGGGGCCCATGGTGGCGATCATCAATGCCAGTTACAATGGTATAATGGTTCTGGATCACCGGGGGATCATCGTCTGTTATAATACCTCGGCCTCCCGTATTTTCAATGAAGACCCAAAAACTATTATAGGTCAGCATTTTTCTTCGGTTCGCCCCGGGTCCTGGCCTGATCTGCGGCATATTCTGGAAACAGGAAAGGCTCAAATCGGGCAAAAGCTCTCGTTTCCGAAAGCCACCATTATTGTTAACCGCAGCCCGATTATTCTTGATGGGCGCATTGTCGGGGCGATATCGGTTTTTCAGGACATTTCCGAATATGAATCGATTATCTCCAACCTTCAAGGTTATCAGTCCCTGCATCGTGAATTAGAAGCTATTTTTGACTCCTCGGAAGACGGTCTCTATATTGCTGATGGTAACGCAACTACCGTTCGGGTCAATAGTGCGTATGAGCGTATTACAGGCTTATCTCGAGAAAACTTGATTGGTAAAACCCTGAATACTCTGGTGGCCGAAGGGGTCTTTGATCATTCTGTCACCCTGGCTGTACTGCAGAATCAAAAACAGTGTTCCATGCTTCAGAATATTAAGGGCGGAAAACAGATCATGGTGACCGGTACCCCGGTTTTCAATGATGGTGGTGATATCGAATTAATTGTTACCAATGTAAGGGATATTACGGAGCTCAATCATCTGCGCTCCGAATTGGAAGACAGTCGGCAGCTGAGCAGTCGCTATTACCAGTCGATTCTCGAGCAGGAGGATCTAGGGCAAATGCTTCGGAATATGGTGGTGAAGAGCAAAGAGATGATCCATGTGATTCACCGGTCGGTTAAAGTCGCCGGTTCGGATATCTCAGTTCTGCTCAGTGGCGAGTCGGGAACCGGGAAGACGATGCTCGCCAGAACCATTCATCAGATGAGTGAGCGCAGGGATCATCCGTTCGTTAAGATTAATTGTGGTGCTATCCCTGAATCTCTGGTTGAGAGCGAATTGTTCGGTTACGAAAAAGGCGCTTTCACAGGTGCGCGTGATGAAGGGAAGGCCGGATTAATCGAGGCAGCTCATGGTGGCACTCTGTTCCTCGATGAGATTGGTGAGTTGAAACTTGACCTCCAGGTCAAGTTGCTGGAAGTCATTGAAGATAAAACTTTTAACCGGGTTGGGGGGGGCAAAAGTATTGCGGTAAACGTGAGAATTATATCTGCGACTAACAGAAATCTGCAGGAAATGATGAAGTGTAAACAGTTTCGGGAGGATCTGTTTTATCGTCTCAGCGTGGTACCTATTGATATTCCCCCGCTGCGCGAACGCAGGGAGGATATTCCTTCGCTTATTTTTAAGTTTCTAGAGGATTATAATCAAAGATATAATGTTCACAAACAGCTGACTCCTGCTGTATTGAATCGACTTCAGGGATTTCCTTATCCTGGTAATGTTCGACAACTGCTTAATATACTTGAACAGTTAGTGGTGATGTCTGACAGGGATAATATTGATCTGGAGGACCTGCCGCAGGAATTTAAGGCCGTGCCGTTGTCTACAGCTACTCAGGATGATTTGAAGGGTTCATTGAATCTGAAGAAAGCTCTGGAATGTATGGAAAAACAGATGATACAGGATGCTCTGAAACATCATCCGACGGAAGTGGCAGCTGCCAGAGCCCTGGGTATTCATACGACAACCCTGTGGAGAAAAACAGGTAAATATAGTATCAAATAGCACTGCAGTCTTGCAGTGACATTGCGGTTCTGCAGTGTTTTTGCTGTAACATGTTCATTTTAATCCCTAATACACCCATTTTGAGATGAGTTAGTTGGACTTTCCATTGCATTACTGCAGTGTCAATCGGGGCCATTGATTTGTCATGTTCTGTTATTTTGCTTAAATTCAGAGGGTTAGGGGGTTTTTGTTGTGGCTGGCATATAAATTGCTGAAAAGATGGTACGTTTTTTAACGGCCATGCATATGGCAAGGCTGTATGGATTCCGTCAGTCAAAATTTATTTACCATGCAGGAATCTCACTATCAACGGGCTCTGGCCCCAGTTCTCAAAGGAGGAGGATAATATGGTACAAGATAGTCAATCCAGCAGGTGTTTTACGTTTAGCCGGGTGGGAGTGTTATTCATCTTACTGTTTACAATGATATTGAACACCGGTGTATCAACACCTGCGAATGCGGAAGATGGTACTTTTAAGCTTGGCCTGGTGACTTTTCTTTCGGGTGGTGCAGCAGGCCCGTTCGGTGTCCCTGCTCGAAATGCGGCTGAGCTTGTTGTTGAGGCAATTAACAAGGGCACCTTGCCCGCGCCCTACAATTCCAAGGGTGTTGCCGGACAGACGATTGAGCCGATTGTTATTGATGAAGCAGGTGGCGGCACCAAACAGGTTGGTGAATATCGCAATCTTATCCAGCGTAAAAATGTTGATGCTGTTATTGGCTACATCTCCAGCGGTGACTGTATGGCCATCGCACCGGTTGTTGAGGAGCTTGGAACCCTGACCATCTTTTTTGATTGTGGAACCCCAAGGATATTTGAAGAGAACAGTTACAAATTCCTGTTCCGTACTGGACCCACATCAACTATGGATAACGTCGCTGCTGCCCGTTACATTCTGGATATTAATCCTGATCTGAAAAGTGTTTCAGGAATCAACCAGAATTACTCCTTCGGTAAAGACTCCTGGGCGGATTTCAAGGGGGCTCTGCTTGCACTGAAACCGGATGTGGAGATTAAGACAGAACAATTCCCAAAAATCTATGCTGGACAGTATGGGGCAGAAGTATCGACTTTGATGCTTAAAAAGGCGGAAGTTATCCACTCCAGTTTCTGGGGTGGCGATATGGAAGGACTGGTTTTACAGGGCGCTGCCCGTGGCCTGTTTGACGATTATACCGGAATCTTTACCTGTGGTGAAACAGGCATGTTTCGCCTCGCGGACCAGATTGCTGAAGGTTCTATCGTCGGCGCACGTGGTCCCTTTGGTGTTTATGCACCGAAGAGTCCTTTAAATGACTGGTTCCGGAAAAACTTCACTGCTCGTTTCGGTACTCCTCCCACATATCCTGCCTACAAGATGGCTCAGGCACTGATGGGACTGAAGTCTGCCGCTGACAAAGCCGCTGCCGCTAAAGGTGGCAAGCCCGGGCAAGACGATATTATTGCCGCTCTTGAAGGTCTGGAATTTGAAGGACCGGGCGGTATGGTAAAGATGGCTCTTGGAAATGGACACCAGGCGGTCCAGGATATGTACTACGGCCAATTCACCAATAAGGGTGGCAAGCCCGGCATGACTAACGTCAAGCGTTATCCGGCAGACTGCGTTAATCCTCCTGATGGCGTGAGCAGCACTGACTGGATCAAGAACGATCTCAAGCAGACCAGCTGTAAATAA
>DAOVUU010000023.1 GCA_030632405.1 Desulfobulbaceae bacterium
CCATGATTGGAGCATATAACAACAATATGATCACCGGATTTCAGATTGGCAAAGAATCTGATGCCTTTGATGAAAGGTATATAGAAATTAGGGCAGTAAGTGTGATCGTTGCCACGGGCTGCATTGAACGGCCGCTGCTGTTTGAAAATAATGAACGTCCAGGTGTTATGCAGACGGGTTGTGCCCTGAGACTGGCTCATACCTATGGGCTGGTTGCAGGCGACAAGGCGGTATTCAGTATAGGTCACGATCTGGGGCTTGAAACTGCCATCAGTCTCTATGATCTTGGTTTAAAGATTTCCTGTGTTGCCGATATCAGAAAAGATGGTCAGGACAGTGAGCTTTTAGCCCAGTTGCGTGATCGAAATATAGAAGTTCTTAAAGGTTCTGTCGCAACCGTGGCCCACGGTTCAAAACAGGTCAATAAAGTAACTGTTGCAACTGTTACCGGGACAGCACATCAGGATTATGATTGTGATCTCCTCGTGGCATCAGCCGGACTGACGCCGGTTACCAGTGCCATAACCGTGGCAAGGGGCAGGCTCAAATATGATGAGCATACGGGCTATTTTCTGCCGGATCAAATGCCGGGGAAAATGCATGCTACCGGCAGAATACTGGGCCTCGATGACGGGACGGCAATCGAATCTTCGGGAAGGCTTGCAGGGCTTCGGGCGGCTTTTGACTGTGGAGCCTGTTCCATTGCAGAAATTGGCGCTGCAGAAAATGAACTTGAAAGATTACCTGGACCAGCGCGTGGCACTAAGCTGGTGATCGCTCCGGTCAAGGGTCGTAAAAGTTTTATCTGTTTTGATGAAGATACCACCATTAAAAACATCAACCAGGCAATCGAGAAGGGGTTTGATGTTCCGGAGCTGATCAAACGCTTTACCTCTGCCGGGACAGGCCCAGGGCAGGGTGGTATTCCCGGGCATAATCTGCCGCTCTATGTGGCAAAATACCAGAAACTGCCCGATGTTTCTATCAGGTCCACCACTGTCAGACCTCCGATTGTACCGACATTACTCTCTACCTATGCCGGCACAAATCATACCATGTTCAAACATACTCCCATGGATGAGATGCAGCGAAAAGATGGTGGAGTTTTTAGAAATATTGGTGTATGGCAGCGGGCCCGCTATTTTTCCAATGATTTTTCATGTAAAGCTGAGATCGAAAATGTGCGATCCAACGTGGGAATTCTCGATGGATCAACTCTTGGAAAATTTCGCATTCACGGCCCCGATGCTGTAAAAGCCCTTGAGCGGGTTTTTGTTTCCGATATGTCCGGTATAAAGGAAGGCCGTATTAAATATTCTGCCATGTGTAATGATGACGGCTGTGTCATAGATGATGGTATTGTTATCAAAAAGGGTGAAAATGATTTTTATTTCACTACATCCACCGGTCGTGCAGGCAGTACGATTGAATGGATCAGGTACCATACCCGCTATGACGGTTGGGATTTTCATATGGTGAACATTACAGATTCCATGGGGGTGATCAATCTCTCTGGCCCCAACGCAAGAGAGGTACTTGAAAAAATAGTGGATATTGATGTGTCCAATGAGGCCTTCGGCTTTTCGGAATATAAAGAATTTTTCATAAAGGAGATTATCCCTGTAAGAGCTATGCGCCTCGGGTTTGTGGGTGAACTTTCCTATGAACTGCATGTGCCATCTTCCTATATGCAATCTGTCTGGTTGATGCTCAATGAGGCAGGGAAAGAATATAATATAAGGAATTTTGGTGTTGAGGCCCAGAATGTACTTCGTATGGAAAAATGTCATATCATTCTCGGTCAGGAATCTGAACAGAGAACGAATCTTCTCGATGTGGGGCTGGGCTTTTTATGGAATCGCAACAAATCTGAGGCCAAGACTGTTGGTGCGGTAGCCTTGCACCAGGCTGAAAATGACCAGACACGCCTTAAACTGGTAGGATTTAAAATGGAAAACAGCGGCCGTGCCCCAAGAGATGGTTCTCTGATTGTTGATAAAAAGGTGAGGGGCTATATCTGTACTGCAAGAGACAGCTTTACATTAAAAGAAGGTGTAGGCATGGCCCTGGTTGAAGGTGAACTCGCCAAGATCGGGACCAGGCTGGAAATCTATGAAGATGAGTGCGGTGATGACCGAATCTACGGGAAAGTGGTACAAATGCCGCTCTATGATCCTGAAGGAATCAGGATGAAAATGTAAGGGATACATTATGACAAATATACAGAGAGTTTCTCCGGTTGTATTTAAACGTACATCTGTAAAAACTGAACAAAGATATAACTGGGAAGTGGTTCTTGAGTACAGTGGTGAAGGCGATGGGCCATACCTGGTTGACTTAAGCCATAAACCACGGTTTGATCTGCAGGACTCTAATCTGGCAGAAAAAAAACCATTTGGTATTAATCTTCCTGAAACACCGGGCGCTTCCATTCTTGAAAACACTATTCTTGCCAACCGCATGAACCGTACCCAGGTGTCACTGTATAATCTGGGTGAGCAGGATAGCTCTGCCATAAAGGATGAATCCGGGGTAACGGATGTTACGGAATCAACAGTATTTGTTGCATTGATAGGGGAGAACATTTTTTCAATTTGTGAAAAACTATCAGCCCTGGATTTTATGGATCCTGTAAGAATAGCGCCCTTTCTTTTTCAGGGACCTTTTTCCCATGTGCCATGTCAAATTGTTACATTGAATAAAGATGGCGACAGGGCAGGACTGGTATTATCCTGTTCACGAGGATATGGCGCAGATATGATACATTCCATCCTCCATGCAGGGGAAGAGTTTGGACTGAAACCCGCAGGAGAGGATAAATTTACCTCGTGGATTAAAGAACAATAGAAGGAGATAAAACCATGAATAAAAAATATGATGCAATTATCATTGGCGCGGGTGTGATCGGCTCACCCATCGCCTATGAACTTTCCAAGATGGGGTATAAAACCCTCAATGTCGACAAGTTTCACGATGCAGGGGAAGGTTCTACTGCCGGTTCTTGTGCCATCGTGAGAGCCAGTTACTCTACAGCTGATGGCGTGGCCATGGCCTACGAAGGTTTTAAATACTGGTTGGACTGGGAAAATTATCTGGACAATGTGACAGATGAAAAAGGGCTGGCCAGGTATATGAACACAGGGTCAATCCTGATCAAGTCCCAGGGACATAAGTGGCAGAAAGTCCAGGAAAATTATGAGGAAGTAGGTGTACAGTATGAAGAATGGAACAACGATAAGATAAAAGAGATGGTTCCGGTTGCCGATCTTCACGAATTCTGGCCTGTCAGACGTCCTGAAGACCCGAAGTTTTTTGATGAACCAACCAATGAGGTTGAGGGTGCTCTCTTTTGTCCAGAAGGGGGGGATGTAACTGATCCTGCCCTGTCGGCTCATAATATTATGAGAGCCGCTGAAGCCAAAGGTGCTGAATTTATATTTAATGCTGAAGTGGTTGATGTCAGGAGTGAAGACGGCAGAGTCACCGGTATTACATTGAAAGACGGTACTCAGATTGATGCGGGGATCGTCGTCAACGTGGCCGGGCCGCATTCATTTTTGATCAATAAGATGGCGGAAGGTGTCTGGGAAGGCTGCAATATTAAAACAAAGGCCTTACGACATGAAGTGATGTACTGCCCCGCACCTGAGGAATATGACTATCTCAATGAGGGGTATCATATGTCAGACGGAGATATCGGTTGCTATGTTCGTCCGGAAGTAGGTAATACGTTTCTGATCGGCAGTGAAGATCCTGACTGTGATTCCCAGGAATGGGTTGATCCTGACGAATTTTATGAAGGTAAAGGCGGACATGGCAGGGACAATGTTTTGACCGAAGAACAGTGGAAAGCACAATGCTACAGGCTTGGTAAACGGATTCCAACCCTCCAGGTGCCCAATCAGCCCAAAGGAGTTGTTGATCTATATGACTGCTCCGATGACTGGATTCCCATCTATGACAAATCAGATCTCCCCGGTTTTTATATGGCAATAGGAACCAGCGGCAACCAGTATAAGAATGCACCGGTTGTCGGCCGTATGATGGCTGAACTGATTGATGCCTGCGAGAAGGGGTTGGATCACGATAATGAACCGTTTCAATATAAATTCAAGTATATTGACAGGTCGACTGATGTCGGCTTTTTCTCAAGAAAACGGGAAATAAATTATAACAGTTCTTTTTCTGTTAATGGATAGTGCTTTTTGAAAAACTCATAGCAGGCACTATCATTTTACTTCAGATGAAAGGCGCACAGCATCCATTAGAGGACGTTGTGCGCCTTTTTGCTGAGTTTAATCTCACTTGAATAGGTACAAAAGAAAATTACAAACCACCCATGCAAATTTATGTCTGTGTAAAACATGTCCCGGATTCTTCCGCTGTTATCACAGTTCTCGGGGACAATCAAATTGATGAAAACGTAATCTTTCTTTTAAATCCCTATGATGAACATGCGGTTACGGAAGCGGTTAAGATTAAAAACAGTCTGCCTGATTCTGAAGTTATTGCAGTCTGTTTAGGAAAGGATGACGCCGAAAAAACGCTTCGTTCTGCCTTGGCCATGGGGGCCGACAGAGGTATTCTGGTCGTCAGTGATGCACCCCATGAAAGTATTGAGATTGCACGGGTTCTCAAAACCGTCATGGCTCAGGACGGGATCCCCGGGTTGATCATTACAGGTAAAGAATCCATTGATGCAAAAGGTATGCAGACCATGTTTCGTATAGGGGCTTTATTTGATTTTCCTGTTGCTACAAATGTGATCAGACTGGATATTGAGGGAGATATTGCCATAGTTGACAGTGAACTTTCAGGTGGAGCTGTCGACACCTATGAGATGTCTCTGCCATGTGTGATCGGCGCAGGAAGGGGTTTGAATACACCGAAATACCCGACCTTTCCAGATGTGGTTAAGTCCAAAAAAAAGGTGGTCAAAAAGATCGCCCTGGCAGAATTGGATATTGGAACTTCAAAGGCAGATATGTGGATAGTTGGGCTAGAACCCCTGGTGCTGGTAAGAAAACCAAAAGAGATAACCGGAGATACAGATGAGGTTGCAAGAGAAGTCATAAGAATTCTCAGGGAAGAGGCTAAGGTGATATAATGAAAAATATCGGCATCATTATAGAACTGGATGAAGGGAAGATCAAAGAGATCAATTTCGGCATGATTACTCTGGCAAGGGCCCCAGACAGTGACCTGTTTGCCTTTGTTCTGGACGCAGATGTGACCGCAGTAAGAGAAGATCTGGAGTCATATGGTATCACGAAGATTGTTGATGTTGCACTCGCTTCGGATCAACGTAACAATCCAGCTGTTCGGGCCAAAGCCATTGCAAATGGTATTAAAGAGTATGGTATTGGCGCAGTTTTTGGTCTTTCAACCGCAACGGGTAAAGATCTCCTGCCCCGGATTGCGGCACAGCTCGAAGCTCCTTTAGTTATGGATTGTTTTACCGTTGATCTTGAAAACAATCTCGCATGGACATCACGTTATTCAGGTAAAACCAGCGCTTCTATAAAAGTTACAGGAGATATTGTAGTATTTGGTGTGAGGCCCAATGCAGTTGAACCGGTAAAGGGCCAGGTTTCGTCCCGGATATTGAAATTTGATGGAAGTAGAATCGTTTCCAGAGGATTCAAGTTTGTCAAGAGAGCGGCAGGGGATACGAGCGTTAAAATCAGTCTTGCCGAGGCGGATGTAATCATTTCCGGGGGAAGGGGGATGAAAAATGGTGATAATTTTTCTATCCTTTCAAAATGCGCAGAAAAATTGAACGGGGCTGTAGGTGCGTCAAGAGCCGCGGTTGATTCCGGCTGGGTGCCCTATTCCATGCAGGTAGGATTGACCGGTGAAAAAGTGAGCCCCAGAGTGTATATTGGCTGCGGAATATCCGGATCTATTCAGCATTTTGCCGGCATGAAAACATCAGGATTGATAATTGCCATAAATACTGATAAACATGCATCCCTGATGGCTGATTGTGATTATTCGGTTCTGGCCGATGTGCTGGAACTTATACCTGAAATAACAAGACATCTGGAAAATGGCTGAATCAAAAACACATATGGAAGGACAATTCCTTCAGGAACTTGGTAACGCTGATTACCTGGCCATTTTTGACAGTTTCAGTGATGGGGTGATTGTTACAAACAGTGATGGCGTGATAGTCTATTACAATCGTGCCATGTCCCGTATCGATGAATTAGACCCCGATACAGTTATTTCATCCAGAGTTACAGACGTTTATGACCTGGACAACTCCACCAGCCTGATCATGCAGTGTTTGACAAAACGTGAACCCATTATTGATGAGCCCATATACTATCGTACAAGAATGGGGAAATTTGCAAATACCATTCATAATGTGATGCCGATTTTCAACAAGAAAAAGATGGTTGGGGCTATCTGCTTTATCAGGGATTATCATGCTCTGGCCGATACTATTGCATCTATGCATGTTCCCGGAAAAGACCACCAGTTTGACAGTGCATCTGTTACATTTGAAAAAATTATCGGCAAAGACCGTGCCTTTATTGACGCCATTAATTCTGCACGGATGGCAGCCAGCACACCCTCACCGGTAATGCTTTTTGGAGAGACTGGTACCGGCAAAGAGTTGTTTGCAAGGGCTATACACAATCATAGTTCACGAAGCACAAAAAATTATACGCCTGTAAATTGTGCGGCTATTCCTGAAAATCTTCTGGAGGGAATCCTGTTCGGCACATCCAAAGGTGCCTTTACCGGCGCAGTGGATAAGGCGGGACTATTTGAAACAACCAGCAACGGTACTATTTTTCTAGATGAGATCAATTCCATGCCAATGGGATTGCAGAGTAAGATTCTGCGAAGTATCCAGGAAAGACTTGTCAGAAGAGTCGGTGCCCTGAAAGAAATTGAGATTAATCTGAAGATTATCAGCTCTGTCAATAAGGACCCCCATACAGCCATTGCAGAGCAGACATTGAGGTCGGACCTTTTTTACCGGTTGGGAGTAGTTTTTATCCATATTGTACCTCTGCGGGAGAGAATGGAGGATCTGGAATTACTGATAACCCATTTTATTAATAAACATAATTCCAGATTGTATAAAAATGTTATGAAAATTTCTGATAACGTTATGGAACTTTTAAAACTCTATAACTGGCCGGGAAATATACGGGAACTCGAGCATGT
This sequence comes from Desulfobulbaceae bacterium, assembly GCA_030632405.1. Classification (GTDB taxonomy): domain Bacteria; phylum Desulfobacterota; class Desulfobulbia; order Desulfobulbales; family Desulfocapsaceae; genus Desulfomarina. Next base: position 7,183 of record DAOVUU010000023.1, read on the forward strand.
GGTTGAGGGTGCAATGAACAGTGTGGGCACGGGTGAGGTTATCCGGGTTAACCATCTGCAGACCCATTTTTCAAACTGGTCTGTAAAAGACAGGGCGCTGAACCTTCTAAGGAGGTCTGATGATCAGTTTTCTGGTGGTTCTAATATCAATTTGATTAAAAACAAATCAGATCATGAAGAAGGCATTATAACAGCCAGTCTTTTGGAAAATAAGGGAAATATCACAAGAACGGCAAGGTCGCTCGGGATTTCAAGGCAGCTCCTCTATTATAAAATCAAGAAATTTAATATTAACCGCGACAGTGTGAAATAGAGTGATGGGTAAAAAGGGGAAAATGGAATTGGCAAAACAGTTTGGGCGAATTCTCAATGTTGATATGAGTTCAGGGCGATGCTCTTTTTCTCCATACCCTGAGGCCGCCCTGGAGTATATCGGAGGAAGGGGATTTAATATATGGTATCTCTATCATAATCTTTTATCCGGGACAGATCCTTTAGCTCCCGAGAATGTGCTGCTGCTGTCATGTGGTCTGCTGACAGGCTCATCAGCCCCGGCTTCGGCAAGGCTTCATCTTAACGGGCTTTCACCTTTGACCGGAATATTGGGGAGTTCAAATATTGGTGGATATGCAGGGGCATGGTTGAGGTCATGTGATATTGCCTCCATCATAGTCACGGGAAAATCAGAAAAGCCTGTCTGCCTTTATATTGATGGCAATGGGGCCCGGTTAGAGGATGGATCTCACCTTTGGGGGTGCGATGCCTTCGAAACCCAGGATAAAATAAAACAATCCCATAAAAATAATAGATTAAAAATCCTGACGATTGGACCGGCAGGTGAAAACAGTGTCAGATTTGCCTCAATAATGACCGAAAGGGATCATGCTGCCGGCAGAACCGGGATGGGGGCAATTATGGGATCAAAAAATCTTAAAGCCATTGTAATTGCCAAAGGAAATCACAAGTATTTCTCGGCCGTTAAATCTTCACAGAAAGAAGCTGTTAAAACCTATCTGTCTGAAATTAGAAAATCTGTTGAATTTGAATTTTTTTCGAAACATGGTGGTGCAGGATATGTTGAGTGGGTTAATGGATTTGGCATCATGGGCAGCAGGAATTATTCCAGGATTGGGGTTGACCATATTGAAAAAATAGACGCCAGACAACTTGAAAAAAATATCGTTCACTCCAGTGGCTGCTTTCGATGCCCGGTACAGTGCAAAGCCGATCTTAAACTTAATGGAAAAGAGGGGGATAAGCTCTTTACGCGGCCTGAATTTGAGCCTGTCATTAATCTGGGACCAAAGTGCGGTCTTGATGATCTGAACCAGATTATTAAGCTGGACAATCTCTGTGGGCGCCTGGGAATGGACAGTACTTCTGCCGCAACGGTCATGGCCTTTGCCATGGATCTCTTTGAAAGAGAGATACTGGCTGGTGATCTGGCGGAAGACCTGGATCTTTCCTGGGGCAATGCTGAAACCATGGAGACACTGCTGTATCAGATGGTTGAGAATAAGGGGTTGGGCAAAATTCTGCGCCTCGGGGTCAGAGAGGCCGCTGTGCTCATAGGAAATGGGGCATCGAAATATGCTGCCCATGTTAAGGGTCTTGAAATGACCGCCTACCATCCGACAGCTATCATGGGTACAGCTCTTGGCTATGCCGTATCCAGTCGGGGTGGTGATTATAATAATGTGTATGCATCTCTTGAATACAGCTGGACAGAAAATGAGGCAATAGATGAATTCGGGACGAAAGAAGCGGTAAACATCAAATCCATTGTGGCAAAAGGCAAGGTGATAAAAAAGGCGGTGACTACCAATATCATGGTGGATTCACTGGGACTCTGCAAGGTACCCGTATTGTCACTTTTAAGATCCTTTAACCTTGAAAAGGAAACAGACCTTATTAACGGGCTTACAGGCATGAACCTTTCTAAGGAAGATCTCTTTGAAATCGGAGAAAAGATCGCTTCCCTTGAGAAACTTTTTAATATTCGCCATGCAAAAGAAGATATTACAGACGGACTTCCGGAAATGTTTATCAGCAAAGAGAGCGAACATGGTCTGACCCGGAAAAATTTTAATATCATGTTAGCGGAATATTATAATGAGATGGGATGGGATGAAGAGGGAGTTCCTCCTCAGCTAGAGATTATTTAAGAAACAATCAATAAATTTGGAGAAAAACCATGATTCAGTCTTCAAACATTCAAAACAGATCTGTCGGCATGAAAATTTTCACCGAAGATCAGATCTGGGAGATACAACAGGCAGCCTTTGATATCATTGAACGGGTAGGATTTAAGTGCCAGCATAAAGAAGTCCATAAAATGATGAAGCAGGCCGGTGCCTGGGTAAAAGATAATGATATCAAAATTCCACGGCATATTATTAAAGAATGCCTTGGTACAACTCCTGAAGGCTGGACTATTTATGACAGGAACGGCAGACGGGCGATGGAGGTGGAAGGAGAGAAAAGCCATTACGGCACATCCACAGCCAGCCCCAGTACCCGGGATGCCTTTACCGATGAAATTCGTCAGACTACTATCAAAGATATTGAACTGGGTGCAAAGGTGGGTGATTACCTGGATGGCATTGATTTTGTGATGCCCATGGGTACCGCTCAGGATGTGCCTGGAAATGCAGCAGAAGTCCATGAATTTGAAGCCCTTGTTACCAACACGACAAAGCCGGCGGTCTTTATTGGATATACGGCCCTGGGGTGTGAGTATGTTTACGAGATGGCTTCTGTGATAGCAGGAGGACAGGAAAACTTAAGTCAGAAACCGTTTATTATTGCCTACCCGGAAGCCATTGCGCCGCTTTTTTTCCCAGATGAAGTCGTTGAGCGTATTTTTGTGGCAGCAGACCGGTTTATGCCTCAACTGCCAGGTTCAACTGTGCAGCCAGGAGCCACCGGGCCGGTTACACTGGCTGGGACTATCACCCTGATCACTGCGGAATCACTCATCCATATCACTATCGCCCAGCTGCGAAAAAAAGGCTGCCCTGTTGCCATGAGCGGTAATGTCGGCATTCTTGATATGAGAACAGCACTCATGGCTTTTGGCGCGCCGGAAAACAACCTGGTGCTTGCCGCCCAGGCGGAAGTGGCACGGTCTTTTAATCTGCCTACATGGGGGCTTGCCGGTGCAACGGATTCAAAATCCCTGGATGCCCAGGCAGGTATTGAAAGCGCTTTTTCAATATTGAGCCAGGGACTTTCCGGACTGAATTTGATCCATGATGTCGGATATATGGCCTCAGGCATGGCCTGTTCCCTTGAACAGTTGGTAATGGGGAATGAAGTAGTCGGTATGACGAAGCGGTTTGTAGAGGGAATCGCCGTAACCAGGGAAACAATTGCCAGACAGATTATAGAAGACGTTGGCCCCAGGGGGCATTTTCTTGTGCAGCAGCATACCATGGATCATTTTAAGAAAGAACTGTGGAACGCCAGGCTGCTTAATCGTCAGACTATTGATGCCTGGAATGACGCGGGCAAACCGTCAATGGAAGACCGGGTGAAAGAAGAGGTCAGAATGATCACAGAAACCCACAAGCCTGAACCTTTAAGCGACAAGATCATCGCAGAACTGGATCGTTTGAAAAAGGAAGGCGAGAAAGAAATCCTTGCGAAACTGGCAAAAGGATGATGGAGATAAATACGGCTTCTTTTATGCTGCCTGGAGAGGAGATGCAGAGGTTAACGATGATTTGATTATTTCAACGATAAGGGATGCAAGACTCACAATGCGACACAGATCAATATCCTTTTTGTTTAAATCCCGTAGGATTTATCATGCGGACCAAGAAGAATAAATTTGATTGTTTGATCATCTGTTTGCTTGCAGTCAGCACAGTCGACAACGACATTGTCTCCTTTCTTTCGGCATACTTCGCAGTACAGGTAAATGATAATAAAATTTCGTTTTACCGGGCAGGAGTAGAATCCCTGCCAGTTGGCTTTTAAAGGTTCTCCAAACGCAATGGGATTTTGGATTATCAAGTCGACTTTTTTTTTAACAGCCTTTTTGATGGAAGCGTGCTTTTTCAAGGCTTTGAGAAAGGTCTCTTCAAATTGTATTTCCATCAACTGTTAAACACCTCATCATAAGAATGCCATTGCGCTGATCCATCTTTTAACTTTGCTTGAGCTAATTCCATTGCCTCCTCAAAAGCGGGATGCGAAAGAATGCTTTCAGTATCCTGGCCCTCTATACGGCGCTTTAAGGTGAGAAGATATTGTGTTACCATATCGGCAACAGAAGTCCGGTTTTCCACGGCAAAAACTTTGGCAAAATCAGCAAGATCCTGATCTAGACTTATATTTATTCGAGTTTTGGGCATAATTATCCTCCTTTGTGTTCCTATGATACGCATAATAGAAACATCTGTCAAGTAGATGGAGGCATGCGAGAAAATTTACCACAGTCATGTAGTTGATATTACGAGGATAAATTCTGGAGCATAACTCTGATATTGGGCGAAAAGGCGATTCTGCAAGGTGGCCTTAAAGCATAATCATTGAACAATCTCTACTATGGTTCGGAAAAAAGGAATAAACTACGTATTTCTGGCTGGCCTCTTCGAAAAGTATCTAGATGATGTAAACCTGAAGTTGTATGGTAACGTTCTCTCGATCCACGATCGGTACGATAAATTTTCAATCACCCCGGCATTATACTTTCAGCGATCGGAAGGGCTAGGAAAATTCAAGGAAATCGTCCTCAGTCTTAATATCGGGCACGGTTTGGTTTATCAACCTCACCGGGAATGGATCGATCCTCTTTTGGAATGGGTAAAGACAAAATAACCTGAGACCTGGGTTTCATGTTATCAGCACCAATTCTATTATTGTACAGAGAGATGTTAAATCCCAGCTAGCCGTCTTAAGGACAAATTCAAGAAAACTACCTGACTATCAATTATTGAGAGACTGGGAAAACGGAAATTTTGCGAATAAGAAACATTTACGGATTTCAGCATAACTTCTTTTGATGAACATCCAGATTGATTATGTTGAGAATAGCATGAAAAAAGTGGAGATTAAGTGAGACCGCTTTCTGCTGGGCGGTGTATGCCAGCCTTCGCCTTATAATGAGGTGGCAGCAGACGACGAGTTTCCTGCGGTTCAGATATAGTGGAAATATGTTAACTTTGCAGTTCGTCGAACCTCGCTCCCTTGAACAGCAATTTTTGCAATATCCTGTAGAAAACAGCTCGAAGTTTTACAAGAATAAAATAAATTTTTCAATTTTGCATAAATTTTAAGCATTGCCAGTGGATCTCTTCTACTAATCCTTGTGGTTCTTTTCTGTAAAAGCAATGCGTTTCATGAA
>DAOVUU010000378.1 GCA_030632405.1 Desulfobulbaceae bacterium
AATTAGAAAGAACTTTGCCACGGCTGAATCCATTTTAGAGCCTCCACATCTGATATCCATGCAGCGGCTTTCCTATGAGAAGTTTCTGCAAATGGATTGTGAACCTGATGAGAGGGAAGATTTTGGACTCCAGGCTATCTTTAAAAATGTATTTCCTATTAACGATTTTAACGGGGTCTGCTCCCTGGAATTTGTAAGATATAAATATGGAGTGGCTAAATATACTGTTCAAGAATGTCAGCAGAGGGGGATGACCTATGACATTCCTCTGAAAATAGTTGTCAGACTTATCACTTTTGATGTGGACGCAGAAACCGGAGTACAATCCATACGTGATATTAAGGAACAGGAGGTTTTCCTTGGTTCACTTCCCCTTATGACAGGGGATGGTGTCTTCGTAATCAATGGCACTGAAAGAGTTATTGTCTCACAGTTACAGCGTTCCCCCGGCCTTTTTTATACCCATGATAATGGTAAGAGCCATTCGAGTGGGAAACTGCTCTATTCAGCTCGAATCATACCTGTACGGGGATCCTGGATTGATCTTGAATTTGATATTAAGGATGTCCTCCATGTGCGGATTGACAGGCGGAGAAAATTTCCTGTCACAACTCTCTTAAAGGCTATGGGCTATTCAGCTGAACAGCTTCTTGCAGAGTTCTATCCGCTGACAACCATTAAAAAAACTGGTGATGGATATTTAAGGAATTTCGATTCCGAGCTATTTGTGGGTAAAAGGCTTGAGTATGATCTCATTAACCCCGCTGACGGTGAAATACTCGGTAAACAGGGGCGAAAGATTTCCAAAGTGCTCTGCAAAAAAATCGAAACTGCAGGCATAGAATTCCTTCCTGTTTCAGTAGAGAGCATTGTCGGCAAAATTCTGGCAAATACCATTATAGACGAAGAGAGTGGGGAACCTGTTGCCCTCTGTAATAGTGAGATTAATGAATCTGTGCTTGAGTCACTGGAGCAGGCTGGTGTTTCAGAATTTAAAGTTCTTCATATTGATGGTATTAGCTATTCTGATTCTTTCAGTAAGACCTTGACCCTGGATAAGGCAAAAAATACGGAGGATGCGCTTCTCGAAATCTATCGTCGCCTGAGGCCTTCCAGCCCACCAACCCTTGAAGTGGCAGAAGTTTTCTTTGAGAATCTCTTTTTTAATGAAGATCTGTATGATCTTTCCGAAGTTGGACGATATAAAATTAATGCTAAACTAGGCCTTGATGTGGGTATAAATCACCGGGCCTTAACCCGTGAGGATATCGTTCATGCTGTTCGCCACCTCGTGCGACTGAAGGACTCCCAGGGAGGGGTTGATGACATTGACCACCTTGGCAATAGACGGGTGAGAACTGTAGGTGAACTGGTCGAGAATCAGTATCGCATGGGACTGGTTCGTATGGAGCGGGCAATCAAAGAACGGATGACTCTGCAGGATGTAGAGACGCTGATGCCGCACGATCTTGTCAACCAGAAGCCTATCTCCGCTGCCATAAAAGAATTTTTCGGAACGAGTCAGCTGTCCCAGTTTATGGACCAGACCAATCCGTTATCAGAGGTAACTCATAAGCGAAGATTAAGTGCACTTGGACCGGGCGGATTGTCACGAGAGAGAGCTGGTTTTGAGGTTCGCGACGTTCATCCTACCCATTATGGTCGTATCTGCCCTGTGGAAACTCCAGAGGGACCGAATATCGGACTTATTGTATCTCTCGCTACTTATGCACGTGTAAATCCCTACGGATTTATAGAATCACCATACAGGAAAGTGGCTGACCGTATAGTTCTGGATGAGGTTAAATATCTCAGTGCGTTACAGGAGCAGAACCAGGTGATTGCCCCGGCTTTGACGAAAGTCGATAACAAGCACCGTATTGTAGCGGACATGTTGACTACCAGAGAAGAAGGAGAGGTTCTCACCTTTCCCGCTGAAAGCGTTACCTACATGGATATCGCCCCAAACCAGATGATAAGTGTGGCTGCATCTCTTGTACCTTTCCTTGAAAATGATGATGCCAACCGGGCACTTATGGGATCGAACATGCAACGCCAGGCTGTGCCCTTACTCAAGACAGCTGCACCATTAGTAGGTACCGGCATGGAAAGATATGTGGCACGGGATTCCGGTGCATGTCTTATGAGTGCCGGTAACGGCGTGGTTGAAGAATCTGATTCGAATCGTATCGTGGTTCGCTATGATGAACCGGGTACAGATGGTCATGCCACCGGTGTAGCGGTTTACAGGTTACAGAAATATAAAAAATCTAACCAGAACACCTGTTTTAACCAGATACCTCTGGTTGTCCCGGGAACCAAGGTTAAAAAGGGCACTGTTCTTGCGGATGGACCTTCCTGTGAGCTGGGTGAAATAGCCATTGGGAAAAATGTCACTATTGCTTTTATGCCCTGGCGGGGATTCAACTTTGAGGATTCCATTCTGATAAACGAAAGGCTTCTTAAGGAAGATACCTATACCTCTGTTCATATAGAAGTATTTGAGACTATGGCCAGAGATACCAAGCTTGGTAAAGAAGAAATAACCCGTGATATTCCTAATGTCAGTGAGGAAACCCTCAGAAACCTTGATGAGTCAGGTATTATCCGGGTTGGTGCAGAACTTAAAGCCGGTGACACTCTTGTTGGTAAGGTCACACCCAAGGGAGAAACTGTACTTTCACCGGAAGAGAAGCTGCTTCGCGCCATTTTTGGTGAAAAGGCTCAGGATGTTAAGGATTCATCCCTTCGTGTACCTCCAGGTGTAAGCGGAGTTGTAATTGATGCCAAGGTTTTTTCTCGTAAAGGCGTTGACAAAGACGAGCGCTCCCTGATGATTGAAGATCTTGAGATAGAGAAACTCAATCAGGATAAGTTAGACGAACTGCGCAGTCTTAAGAGGGTGGTATGTCGAGATATCGGTGATATCGTTGATGGCAGGACGGCGAAACAGGATATAGTGGATGGTAAAGAACAGGTCATCGTCAAGCTCGGTAAAAAGATAGAGAAGGAACATGTTGAGCTTATAGGGTTTGACATGCTCCGCACGGTTGAATTTTCAGAGAAGGCAAAGTACCAGGAAGCTGTAGATGATGTTTATGACCGCTACAGCAACCAGGCCCGCTTGATCTCGGAGCGTTACGACGGGATCATTGAGAGAATGAAAAAAGGTGATGATCTGCCTCCTGGTGTTGTGAAAATGGTGAAAGT
>DAOVUU010000368.1 GCA_030632405.1 Desulfobulbaceae bacterium
CGGTTTGAATCGTAGCTGAAATAAGTACCGGCCCGGTGGGTCCTGGAAGTACGGTTACTACTCTTTCCTGCTTGTACACGTAGTATCCGCCAGTATGGCTGTCCGGGGTAATGGCTTCACGTTCCCGACCACGTAGAAGGTGGCTATCTTCTATAAATTTCACATTTTTCGGCAGATTTCTCAACGCATCATCAAGTTGCGGGGTTAACCACTCCTGATCCTGCAAAGATGACGGACTGGTCACATAGATGGGAATATCAGGATTATAAGCATAGTCGATTAAATTAGCCAAGTCTCCCTGGACAGAAAAAGCATAGAATGCACCGGCCGCATCTCGCCTCTTATTGAGAGTGATACTGGATTCTTCCGGTATGGAGCCCACAAATTTTATGAGTCCGGATAATTGTTCCGGGTCAGGTTTAACATCGTTGGTTTGGGACAGTGAAAAGACATATTCCAATCCGGAGTAAACCTCGTCGGAGATTTTCTGCTCTTCCTGTCCATACGCATGGGTAATTGCTCCCAGTACCAGAACTACCGGGAATATATATCGAAATAACATAGTAAAAAATCTGCTTCTTGTTTTGTTTTAAAAATTGAAGTTAATCAGAACTGAGAAGTAATCATTTTCTAATTATTAATAAACCTCTTTTTGACAATTGCAGCAGAGATATTACAAAATACCGGGAAAACCGGTAAGCTTTCGATAGTCCTCAACCGTATCAACATCAAGATGGATACCTGGATCATAAACCTCCACCTCCTGTATCTCCTCCTTCAATTTACTAAAGAGTACCCGGGGCCCTGTATCCCCGGTAATCCCTTGAATCATCTTGAAAACACGGCGGTGGGCCAGTACAGGATTCCCCCTTTTCCCCTGACAGGTAGGGATAATAAGGCTCGACGGTTGTTTTTGAAAGGCCCTGATTAACCTGTCTATAGTCTTTGAACCGACGAAAGGCTGGTCACCCAGGAGAAAGAGAGCACCATCGGTATCAGCGGATACAGCATCGAGCCCCGCCCGCAGGGAGCTGCTATGGCCCATTCTGTAATCCGGATTTATGATTACTCTGGAATCTTTAAAATCAATCTTTTTTAAAATATTTTCAGCATCATGACCAAGTACAACGATCAGGCTCTCAAGCTCAGACTGACGTGCATTTTCCACTACCATGTCCAGCAGCAGAGACTCTCCCAATGGAAGGAGGGATTTTACCGTTCCCATACGTCTTGATAACCCCGCAGCGAGAATGATACCTGCAATTTTCAATTCGGCAGAAGGCATGGAATGTATTCAATCATTGTCGGCTCTTTACCTGGATAATTTCAGCAATGATGCTGACCGCGATTTCCTCCGGAGTTCGCGCACCGATATCGAGTCCGATAGGACAGTGAACCGCAGCGAGCGCCTCCTGGCTGATTTCATTTTCCATCAAGGCTTTGTAGATCGTGTCCCGCTTCCTGAGACTGCCGATCATACCAACATAAGCAGGGGAAGCCCCGGATTTCAGAACCAGCTCGAGCACATCTTTATCTCCTCCATGCCCGCGGGTAACTATGACTATATAGCTGGATCCTGTGATAGCAATGTTCTCAAACGCATCCCTGTAAGACATATGATATATTTCGTTAACCCCGGGGAACCTCTCCCTGTTTGCAAATTCACCGAGATCATCAAAGACACTGACATCAAACCCAATTGTCTTGGCGAGTGAAAAGACAAAGGTGGAAACATGGCCTCCGCCGAAAAGCAGGAGCTCAGGATTCTGCACGACAGGTTCCAGGAAAAGTCTTCTGCCTGTTTCCCCTGCTTCAATCAAATGGGGTTGAATTGCATGTTCGGGCAACTTCACAAAAGGAATAGTGCCGGTCACTCTGCCATCTTTATTTACCAGAATCCGTGTATCAGGGGCTGAAACATCGGTTTCGTCCCTTATCAGGGTGATAAGAGTACCACTGCCACCGCTTTGAAAAAGATCATTGATGGTTCTGAAGAATTCAACGGTATCGTCTTCAGGCAGGATCGGTTCAAAGAAGAGTTCAACCCTGCCACCGCATATCATTCCTTCCTCTGCTACCTCCCTTGCTGTCATATTAACAGTAGTAAGGGAGGTGATTCGTTTCTTAAGAAGAACCTTAGCTTTTTCAACAGCCTTATACTCCAGAAGACCACCGCCAATGGTGCCAAAAAGGGTTCCATCAGCATCAACCAGGCAGACACTCCCCACCCCACGGGGGGCCGAACCTTGGCGTTGGATAATCCTGATCAGGACCGCACCTTCACCGTTTTTCAGTGTCTGGTACAGCTTTGAATAAAGATTCGCGTTCATTAGGCTCTCCTTTATTGTACTATTCGGCACTGTTGAATAACTGGTTCTGCTCTGAGTTCACCGATAACGACCCGGTGAAAAATCCCCCTGCCCCGTTTCTGAAGAAATGCAGCTATCCGCTCTCCTGCTTCGAGTGCCTTCAAATTGTCTGCCTTGTTGAGAAAGGCAATTTTCGTACTCCTCCGCCCTGTTTCGGTGATGGATGACATATCGTGAAGCATTAACGATGCGATAGCTGACTCCGTAACACTCTGCATAAGTTTCAAACCGGTAATGCGCGAAAAAATGGTGGGCCTGAAAACCCACTCCTCGGTGAGCGGTTTTGCTACCACGTCGAGACCCACAAGGGCGACGATACAATCTGAAAACAGCGGGACAACAGGTTCATGGGGAGCACAGGCTTTAAGGGGCTTTCTGTCTGCCCCATCTGCCTCAATGATGATAAAATCGAAAAGATCCGCATGCAGGATATGCTCTATAACAGAAGGTTCCAAACCGTTGAGTTTATCGTGGATCTGCAGATGCTCGGATCCCACAGTCAGATGAGAATATTCACCGAGAAGGCTTTCTGCCTTTTCCACAATTTCTTCAGGAATCTTTGATAGTATGGTAACAGCTGACTCCGCAGAACTGGGCATGAAAATCTTGGTAGTGGTAGTGGTCAACACGCTTTTGCCGGCCGCTACAAGTTCCCGGGCAAGAGAGTACATAAGCGAACTCTTGCCCCCTGCCCCAACAAGGCTGACCACACCTTTGTCATGAAGGGAAAGGGCCTCTTGAAGATTCATCGGGAGTTTTTTTCGCCCTTAAAACAGGATGCCCCTAATATGGCTTCCAACACAGATCCACCAATAGCACGGGATTTTTCCGAGACGGTAGAGCAATACTCCACGCAGCCTCTGGGATCAATATCTCCGATCTTAAGACCCTTGTGCACGGTATTCCCTTCACGAATCAAACCTCTGATAACACCATCGATTTTTGAGACAACATCCTTTCCTGCTACACTGCAGACAACATC
>DAOVUU010000283.1 GCA_030632405.1 Desulfobulbaceae bacterium
CCCCAGGAACAGCAGGCTCTTGAGGATGATGCTGAAGTCATTATCAAAGCAATGATTAATGCCGCCAAAGCTGATGGTAAAATCGACCAGAAAGAAATAGACAAAATAATTGGAAAACTGGATGATGATGGCCTGAGTCAGGAAGAAAAAGACTTTTTTATCGCCGAGGCAAACAAGCCTCTGGACCTGGAAGGAGTGGTGGCATCAGCTCGCAATCAGGCGGATATGGCTGCTCAGATTTATGGTGCTTCTCTGCTGGCAATTGAGGTAGATACTCGTGCCGAACAGGCCTATATGCAGCAACTTGCATCCGGACTTGATCTGCACCCTCAGGTTGCTTCTCATATCGAACGTACTTTAGGAATTCACGTATAACAGGAATCAATCTAATGCCTGTCTATTAATGGACAGGCTCAATTTAACATTCAAGGAGACATAATCATGGGACTTTTAAATTTTGCAAAGGGTATTGGTAAAAAGCTGTTTAATAATGAAGCCGAAGCATCGGATAAAATTGCTTCATATATCGAAGAAGATAACCCCGGCATCAATAACCTTCAGGTGACTGTTGAGGATGGTGTGGCTTCTATCAGTGGTGAGGCAGAAAGTGCCGAAGCCTTGGAAAAAACCGTTTTAATGGCTGGTAACGTCAGGGGTGTCAGTGAGGTACGTTCCGACGATATCACTGCGCCGGCCGCCACAGAGAAAGTTGAGTATTATGAAATTGTGTCAGGTGATACACTGTCTGCTGTTGCCAAGAAATTTTATGGTAAATCTTCAGCTTATATGCGAATTTTTGAAGCAAATCGTGAAGTGATCAAAGATCCGGATAAAATCTATGTGGGCCAGAAAATTCGGATTCCACTTGACTGATATATATTAATATTATCCAAACTTTAAAGAGGAAAATAAGATGGGAGTTGGTAAAAAAGTTTTGAAACGTAAAGTGAAAAAAACAGTTGACACGGCAACTGATGAACTGTTGGGCATTGATGATCACAAAAAAAGACCAGGTAAAAAGAAAAATAAGATCAGGCGATAATTGAAATTGGTATTTTAAAAGGAAATACAAATTATGAGAAAACAATTGTTCTCATTCCTCGCCGGTATTGCTCTGATACTTCCATTGCCAGCTCTTGCTGCAGAAAAAAAAGATGGTCAAGCTTTGGATCAGGCCGCAAACGATCCCACCGCTTCATTGATGTCGATACAGATTCAAAATATATACAGTGGTGAGTATCACAAGTTAAGCGATGAAAGTGTAAATACCATATTGTTGCGCTCAGCAATTCCTTTTCAAACAGGAAACCTAAAACACATTGCTCGAGCAACCCTGCCAATTGTCACAGACAATCCGTCCGGTGAGAGCGGGTTGGGTGATCTGACGATTTTTGATCTTCTGGCCTTTGATAAACCCTGGGGGCGTTGGGGTGCCGGGCTTGTTGGCATGTTACCGACTGCCGCTGATGAAAAACTGGGGAGTGAGAAATGGGCGGTTGGTCCGGCTCTTGGCTTTGTTGCCCGTAACCAGAAATTGATGTGGGGTCTGTTTAACCAGAATCTATTTTCCTTTGCCGGAGATGATGATCGTGATGATGTGAATGTCAGTACTCTACAACCGATAATCAATTACTCTCTACCCGATAAGTGGTCCATCGGGGTTTCCGAGATGACAGTTACGTATGACTGGGAAAAGAGCACCTGGACTAATCTTCCACTTGGATTGAAGGTGAGCAAGCTTGTTAAAATCAGCTCGCTTCCCGTCATGTTCAGTGGTTCGTACGAGTATAATTTTCAGGATGACTATGTTTCACCCGAGTGGACGGTGAACTTTACCCTGAAATTCTTATTCCCTATCTGATAGCAAAGGCTATTCTGAAAATAGTTCTGTAAAAACGCAATAAAATTTATAAAGAAGAAAACACCATAAAAAATAAGGAGCAGACAATATTAATATGAAAAACACTATTCTGAATCGTGCGGTATTGACTGCGTTGTTTTTTTTGACTTGCATGTGGAGTACTGCCCACGCCGTTGAGGGAGGAAGGTCTCTCTATCTGCTGGGTAAGCGTGGACCTCTGGCAGGACTAATTCCAAAACCCGGCTGGTATATTACCAATGACGTGTATCACTATAATGCTGATACTGATCAGAAGTTACCGATTGCCGGGGTGGTTGCGCAAAATGTTTCAGCTGATGCACTGGTCAATCTTTTTCAACTAACCGGGATTACTGAGACATTTCTTGGGAGTGGCCGTCTGGCAGTAAGTGTGTTGGTGCCCTATAGTCATATGGAAGTTTCTGCTGATGCGTCTACCTCATATAAAGGTGCCAATATTGGCATTGCCGTATCAGACGACGTAACTGCTTTTGGCGATCCTGTTCTGGCAACATCTCTTGGCTGGCGTCATCGTGATGGTGATCTGTTTCGTGCCTGGAATGTCTACAGTTCACTTTTTATTCCCATTGGTTCATACGAAGAAGGTCGGCTTGCCAATGCAGGGGCAAATCGGTGGGGCCTTGATATAGGAACCGGATTCACCTTGGGTAATTTCAAAAAGGGACGAGAGTTTTCCGGCGTGCTCGGAATGACAATTAATGGTGAAAACCTTGACACCGGCTACCAGAGCGGGCTTGAAGCCCATATGGAGCTTACCTACAAACAACACCTGGCCTCCGGCTTATCGGCTGGTCTTGTTGGCTACTATAATTACCAGCTCACGGCAGACAGTGGCGGCCCTGCGATTCTCGGTGATTTCAAAGGACGGGTAGCTGCTGTCGGCCCGGAAGTTGCCTACCAGTTTGAGTTTGCAGACCGATCCATGGGACTTGATCTGCGATGGTACCATGAAATTGATGCAAAAAATCGGGTCCAGGGCGACAGTGTTTTTCTGACCCTTTCTCTCCCATTGCAAAAAAACAAAAAGGAGTAGAGAGTGAAATTATCAAAAAAATTAGCTGCCGAGTTTATTGGTACATTTTGGCTGGTTCTTGGTGGCTGCGGGAGTGCTGTTCTTGCCGCTGCTTTTCCGGATGTTGGAATTGGACTATTAGGTGTGTCCTTTGCATTTGGGCTAACTGTATTAACAATGGCCTTCGCCATTGGGCATATCTCCGGCTGCCACCTTAATCCTGCTGTCTCATTTGGTTTGTGGTCAGGTGGACGATTCTCCGTAACAGAACTTGGCCCATATATACTATCACAGGTAGCAGGTGGTATTACCGGGGCTGCGGTATTGTATGTTATTGCTTCCGGAACGGCAGGATTTGATGTCACTGCAGGCTTTGCTTCCAATGGCTATGCAGAACACTCACCCGGTGGATACAGCATGTTGGCGGCACTGGTTGCTGAAATAGTAATGACCTTTATGTTTTTAATGATCATTTTGGGTGCAACAGATAAACGGGCGCCTCAAGGGTTTGCCCCTATTGCAATTGGTCTTGGCCTGACTCTCATTCACCTTATCACTATTCCTGTCACAAACACTTCTGTTAACCCGGCGAGAAGTACCGGGGTGGCAATTTTTCAGGGAAGCTGGGCAGTATCTCAATTATGGCTATTCTGGCTTGCTCCCATCATAGGGGCCATTTTGGCAGGAGTTGTCTATCGGTGGTTTGAAAAGGAATAGAAGAAGTGTAGGGGTGACAAAGATAATTTTGCCGATCTGAAGGCACCACTCTGATCTTTTGTGTATGATATTGGCTAGATGTCTGAATTTAATAATTTCATTTAATGGTTTGTCATTTGAGAAGGATATATTATGAAGAAAATAGTAATCATTGCATGTTCATTTGTTGTCCTGATGGTATGGAGCAACATAGGTATCGCAGGTCCCAAGAAAGCACTGGATCGTGACTGTACAGCAGCTAAGGCAGGGAAAAATATGGCAATGAAGGCCACCGTTGGCGTTGGCGGTCCCTGCGGTCCAGCTGATGCAGCAAAAGATACAGCTAAAGATGCTGTAGGTCTGGAGGATAAAAAAGACAAAAAGAAAAGGAAGAAAAAGGATAACAAGAAATTTAAAAAATGATGTGATAGGAGCGAAAACGGCCATCCCGGTAAGTCCGAACAGTAGAAGAAAAAAACGGTTGGTTGCAATCTTACTATCCCCAGAGTGACAATAAAAAGTGTGTATTGCAAACACAAAACAGAAGACCATGATAAATCCACGGCAGAAAGTGTTAATACA
Source organism: Desulfobulbaceae bacterium (assembly GCA_030632405.1). GTDB lineage: Bacteria > Desulfobacterota > Desulfobulbia > Desulfobulbales > Desulfocapsaceae > Desulfomarina. Next base: position 4,191 of record DAOVUU010000283.1, read on the forward strand.
AGCCATACCCGGATGGATTATTCTTCTTCTCTCGGCTGTTCTCCTCTCCCCAGATTACGGTCAAGCAACAAAGCCTGCTGTACTCATTGCCGTTCATGAGTGTGAACCTTTTGTTATTGAGGATGATACAAGTGAGAAAGGATATACAGGGTTGAGTATCTATCTCTTGGAGCAGATGGCTCAAAAGAAAAACTTTGAGTATCAGCTGAAGGA
>DAOVUU010000238.1 GCA_030632405.1 Desulfobulbaceae bacterium
ATCTTGCTGATATGCTCAATGGAGGAAGGACAGATCTCCTGACAGGCGCGACAGGTGGTTCAGGACCAGAGCACATCTCTGCCTATAAGTTCAATCAGATTAACATCAGGGGAGTAAAAGGCTGCCTCACCAATCTGGTTTACAATTTTCAGGGGAGACAACGGTTTGCCTGTATTGTACGCTGGACAACGATCCTGACGACGCTTGCAGAGGGTGCAGGCATCAGCATCGAAGATATCTTTCCAGGTCATCTCTATTACAGCCGCTGCCCCGAATATCTCAACATCTTCATCCTCAAGATCGATGTTCACAAGTTTCCCTTTAGGGCCGAGATCCTCAAAAAAATAATTGCCACTGGTAGTAAAAATATGTCTGAACTTGGTTGAGGGAATCAGAACAAAAAAACCCATGACTAAAAGCAGGTGCACCCACCAGGTACCTCTATGTACTCCCAGCAGTACCTGTTCTCCCATACCGGACATGGTTTTTGCAAATACCAGCCCTACCGGCGACCAGACGGCAAGCGGGGTGCCGACTTCAGTGACCGCCATTCTCGCACCTTCAATGACAAAACCTGTCAGGAGTATTGCAAAAAGAAGCCCGTGCATAATGGCATCATCTTTTTTTGTTTCAAGACCCTCAGGTGGGAAAAAATAGCGTCGAATCAAAAGCCCTCCCAGCATCACAATGCAAACAAGCCCGGCGACATCCAGCACAATTGAAAAAAGCTTATAGAATGTACCTTTTAAAAATTTTACTCCAAAAAACAGATCAGTAAAATCCGCCTGTATAACAATGAGCAGTGTTCCAATAAAGAGCAGACAAAACCCCCAGAAAAAACCCCCGTGAAAGAGGCCGGGCCATTGAACTCTGATCACCTTTTTCTGCAGCAGCATATTTGTCAGCATCCTGCTGACCCGGAGAACCGGTTGATCGCTCCTTTCAAGGGGGAGCCCCTGCCTGTAAACCTCGATTCTCTGCAAAAAGGCTTTTATCAGTATATAAAACGCTCCAATCGCAAGCAGATACATAGGAGCCAGGGTCCATACGCCATGTCCGACATTCCAGTAAATCTCACGGGTAAATTCCATCACCTTCTCCAGTTGCAACTCCAGTTCTACACACTTACAACACTTTATAAAAAATGTTTACGTAAAGGTCAAGAATATTTATAGTCTTTTATACCTGTCCTGACATGTGTCTATGAACCATATTGGTACGAGATGTTTTTCAATTGACAGATCTCTCTGAAACATGATATTTTGCAAATATCTACTTACGTAAAGGTTAACTTATTTAATAAACTTCTCCCGAAGAGCACTACCTTGAAACAGGGTAGGGAAAAACCATGAACACAAAAGAAAACAAACCGGTACAGATCGGCGAACTGGCTAAAAGCCTTAAAATAACAACCCGCACGATTCGATACTACGAAGAAATAGGTCTTATGGGTAAAACAGAACGTCTTGGAGGTGGAACTCGCAGTTATAATAAGGACGATATACTCCGCCTGAAGTTTATTCTGAAACTGAAAAACCTGGGAATTTCCCTGAAAGAAATCGAAAAACTATCCGATATATTTGATATTAATAGTAGAAATTTCAATACCATCACACCAAAACTCATTGAAATTCTTGACAGCCATATATCCAGAGTTGACGAAAAAATGGCGGATTTTTCATCACTCCGCAAAGATATTGTTGCATACCGGATTCGCATTACCGATTATCTCGCAAACCAGGCAAAGAACTGACGCCCTCCCTGCAAAAATTTCTAATTACCGTTGAAACTCAGCATGTCAGGAGATATGGTCACTTCAGTGGTAATCAAATAAGATGAACTCTCGCAAAAATGTCATTCAAAGTTATGGATGGCTAAGTCAAAAAGTTTGATATACAAGGCGTAGTGTTTTTATCAGGCCCTCAGCTATACATGAGGTATGCTGAGGTTCTGATAAAAACCTACAACGAAGGAGATCGGACTTTTTACGACGCCATCAAATAAAAATTTACACTTCACACCAGTATATTCGGACATGCTCAGGTTCACCCTCAAGAATGGGAAAGTCAAGAGGAGGAGAAAGAGCGGTGACGGTTTTAAAATGTTTCTGCAGTTCTTCACGGTAAAAAGAACCCCTGCCGCTGCGATGGTTGTTGGCAAACAGAGCAATACCTTTACCTGAAAGCAGAAACCGGACTTTACGTACCAGTTCCGGCCATTGTTTTTCTACCTGGAAGCTCCTCCCCCCTCCTCCGGAACCAAAAACAGGCGGATCGCAGATAATAAGATCCCAGCAATCAAATGTGTCGGGTTCACTGAGTTTTTTACGTTCCTGCCGGGCAAGCCATTTCATAACATCCTCCCTGATAAACTTGCCTCGACCACCCTGATCAAGACCATTCAAGGAAAAATTATCCATACCGCGCTTCAGGCTCGAGCCGGCCAGATCGACAGAAAAAACGACCTCAGCCCCACCAGCCACAGCTACAGCAGAAAAAGAACAGGTAAATGAAAAAAGGTTTGCGACTCTCCGACTTCGCGAGACCCGGTGAATACGCCTGCGGGAATCACGCTGATCAAGGAACAGGCCTGTGTGCTGCGAATCATTGACGGTAACCGCATAGCTGAGATCATGTTCCCATGCCATGACTGATGTAGCCGGCACATCTCCCCATGACAGGGCATCATGGATCAATCTGTTCTGATGGGGATTCCGGACATGGTGTCGCAGCAAACCGCCCTTCCAACTCACTTTAGTATTCAAATATTCGAGCAGAGGGTCAAGCTCCTTTTTGAGATGCAGGTTAGTATATTCCTCGCTGAATACGGTAATAGAGAGAACCGAGTCATACAGGTCAATACTCACCGGCAGAGCCACTTCACCGCGCTGGACTAAACGAAAACTGTTGCTCACCAGGCCCGGCCAGCCCAGACGCCTCTCCCAGGCCAGTGCACCATTCAGTATAAGATCTGACTGCCCTGCAAGCAGCATAGAAAAAGAATCAGGCTGCTGACTTACCACAGGAGCCTCTATATCAGGCCAACCTACCTCACAGCAGTGCAGACAGAGACGGGGAAACAGCTCCCCTCCGTACTGGCTGTCACCAAAGATGGGTATCCCGGCAAGGGCGGCATGCTGACGGATCTGATGAGTGCGACCCCGATGAATCTCCGCTTCATAACAAAAATATCCATTCCCTCCGGTAATCAGTCGAAAATGGGTGCAGCACTCCCTGCCACCGAGTGGTTCATCTATCTGCCAGCGCTGACCACCTTCGTGGCACCTGCGACTTATAAAACGATACGTCTTCAGAGCTTCCTGCTGCTCATGAATAACCTGGGCCCGCCCGCTTGCTCCGGGATGTTTAGCAAAAAGTAGAACACCGCTGGTACCTTTGTCCAGACGAGAACAGACATGGAGACTACGTTCCTGATGAAGGGCAAGCCATTCGGCCAGACCGGTATCACCGGGATTAGTGGAATGGGTGCTGAGACCTGCAGGTTTGTCCACAACCAGCCAGTCATCATCCTCATATAAAACAGGGTAACGCACTCTTTTTTCGCCTCTCCTATCCCATTCTAAAAGTACGACGGATTTTCTTCTTCACCCCACTTACAACAAAAGGGGTCAGCCGTTTTTTCTCTTTGAGAATAGCTTTAAACAGATCTCTCTTTTTCTCCGGAGGTTCAGGGCGCTGCACGGGAACAAGTGACAGGGACGAAGTAGGACATGAGGAAATACAGGCACCACAGCCCAGACAGTTATCACTGTTTACCGTCATCTGCTTTTTGTTTTTCCCGTTTGACACATCTATAAGTTCCAGGGCAATCACATTACAACTTGTTTTACAGAGACCACAGCCAACACAGCTCTCCTGATCAATCTGCAGAGTAAAATTGGTTTTCCCCACCCCCATGGGAAAGCCCCGGTTAATCCCCCCCAGCAATTCACAGCAGCAGGAGCAGCAGTTGCAGATAAATGACGGTTTATGGCGGATATTATCGGTAATATGGGTCAGGTTCAGATCTCTTGCTTTAGTCAGGATAGCGAGCAGTTCATCTGTACTCCTCTTCTCTGCAAATCCTCGCCGCACCATAAATTTTGCGGCAGTTCCAAGAGAAATACAGATCTCCTTCGTCGGTGCATTTTTGTCGCAGGTTTGATGCAGATGTTCCTTCTTATGCCGACAGTAACACATCGCAATGGCGCCGTAATCCGCATTCTTGATTATTTCTCTGGCACTCTCGTAGGTGGCTACATTCGAACTTACAGGAATATGCTCCTCGTAGGCAAGAGAACGGGTAAGTGGTGTTTTACTGGAAAAGAACTCCCGGCCCATCTCCTGCTCCGGATCGCCGAGAAGATACTCATGCATGAGCTGAGCAAGTTCGGCCACCGGGAGATCCTGACGCTGCTTCATAAAGGTGAATTCGAAAAAACCAATCAGCCCCGGCATCAGCAGATAGAAGGTTTTGCCATTGTAGGTCACATCCATGACCAGTCCCTTATCCGCCATTTTATCGAGCAGGGGTTCCAGTCGCTCTTTCTCCCAGCCGGTTGCCCGAACAAGCTCTTTAATTGTGGCCTCTTCAAGGGGGAAACGTGAAGCAACAAAAGCTTCCTCTTCTGAAAAGAGAATAGCCAGAATCTGTCTCAGTTTTTCATTATCCGGCAAACCGATGGGATATTTATTCAACCGATCAATAAGTGGTACGATACTGTCTTTGATATCAAGGTGATGCCCCATTTCTTCTCCTGTTATTCTAAAAAGACCTGTGACGGTATACCTCACAGGAGTGCACCATTTTACCCTCACCCATCAAGGGCCTCATAGTACAATGTGGATACTTCTTCAAAAAGCCCAATTGCCTCCAGAGAATCCCGAAGCAGCTTAGGTTGATACAGAAAATCTTTCATAAAAAAGACTTCTGATGCCTTCAGATAAATACGGAGGACATCATCCATACGCCCCTCAAGAAGTTTCGCAACGATCAGCAACAGATTTCCCTC
>DAOVUU010000301.1 GCA_030632405.1 Desulfobulbaceae bacterium
CTCGATTTTATCTTTTATGGTTCAGTGGTCTTCGGTTTTGCCCTGGCCGAACCGGAACGTAATGGCCTCGCCGCCGCCGCTCTGCTCTTTTCGTTCATAGGTACAGGATCCAGTTTTCTCTCCTTTGCGATATTGGCAGAGAGGCGTGGAATTGAAAGAATTGTCTATCCAGGTAAGGGGATTTATTATCTTGGAGGACTCGCCGAAGGGACAGAGACGATTCTCTTTTTTGTTTTCTTCTGTCTGTTTCCTGACTTTTTTGTGCAGCTTGCGTACTGTTTTGTCTTTATCTGTCTTGTGACTGTTCTGACCCGGGTGGCAGGTGGATATTTTACTCTGAAAAAAAGTGATAACTGTGGTTAAAAAAAATCAGAGTGTGATTGATCGATCGATGACAATTGTTGGTGAGGTTACATGTCCCGGCCCGCTGTTTGTAAAGGGTAAAATTGACGGTAACTTCAGTGGTGGTACGGTTGTTATTGAAGAAAGGGGCGAGATTCACGGGAAGATTGCGGCAGGTGAGATTGAATGTTGCGGGCATATTGAGGGCAGTGTTGTATCTGACAAATTTATTATGCGGAAGAATGGCTGCCATTTTGGAACGGTCGAAACAAAAGTGCTCGAAGTTGATCCCGGAGCAAATATAGATTGTGTTCTGCAGAGTGGTTTTTCCGAAACCTCAGATTCTTCTGTTGTCAAGATTGACCTGGAGGGAATCCGTTCAGTTTTTGATGAAAGAGAAAAGAGTTGGGCAATAGACTTACCCTGGTCTGAGCGAAGAGAGCTGTTTGATCAGATACTCATTTTGCTGGGAAAAGGGAAGCAACTTATCAAAATTACCGGAGAAAGGGGCAGCGGAAAGACGACACTCATCAGGATGCTGGTCGAAAAATTGTCACCGGATACAAAGGTCTGTATTATCAATGAGCCCGTCGGGTCGGTGAAAGACCTTTTACTCACCCTGGCAGCTGATCTGGGAATCAGTATAGATAAGAGTGAACCACAGCGGGATCTTATTCAGCGGATCAGAGCAGCTGTGTATGGAGTGGGATCGGATGATGAAAAGGCCAGCCTTATTTTAGTGATAGATGATGCACATTTAATGTATCCAGCGACGATTGAGGGAATTATCCGCTCTCTGACAACTGTGTATGGAGGGAATGAAGAACTGCTGCAGCTCATTTTTTTTGGCACTGATGAGATTGAAGGGAAGCTGGTGCATACAACCAGGGAATACTTTGAGGATGAGACCAACTGTTTTCTTGTTCTGGAGCCGTTGACCATTAAAGATACTGCCGAATATCTTCGATATTGTGTTCAGCTTGCATCGGACACTGATGCCGGTGTCTGTCTGTCACTGTTCCCCTATGAAACGATAAAAAAACTCCATATCAGCAGCGGAGGCAACATCTCGGAAATCAATCGGCTTGCGGGAAATGTTCTCCGTTCAGCATCATGAAAATTCTTGTACCTGATATAGCCCGTCAGCTGAAAGCCCATCTGGATGAGGCACGGGATAAAGCGGGGTTCCTTCAAAAAGAGATCATTTTTGGCTGGCAACAGCCCATTGAGGACCTTGATTTTCTTGCCCTTTTTTCTGCTGCAGAAAATGAAGAACGTTTTTTTGGTGAATATCCGGACCGCCATCAGGCTTTTGCAGCGCTGGGACGGATTGCTCAGATTGAGGTTGAAGGGGTTGACCGTTTCCACGATGCCAGCCTGGCTGTCCAGGAGATTTTTCGTGATGCCAGCCTTGTGGGATATGGGCAGGAGGCCGAGGAAAGACCTCTTTTGATGGGGGGCTTTGCTTTTAGCGATCATGCGGCAGGACCTGATTCACACTGGATGAGATTTCCTGCTGCGCGGCTTGTTCTGCCGGAGCTTTTATTGACACGGCATATATCGGGAACGGGGATCCGCCTTCGTCTCTCCCTCCATCTTTCTATTCACGGTGATTCGTGTACAGGAGATCTTTTTGACCGGATACAACACCGTATTGTATGGCTTGAAGAGCATCTGAAAAATCCAGATGCACAAAAGACAGTTCTCACCACTGAGAACAGGGTCAGCCTGGAGCAGGGATTTTCTGAGCAGTATTATCTGCAGGCAGCGCAGCAGGCCCTTGATTTGATCGAAAAAGGGGCTCTGGAAAAAGTTGTACTTTCACGATGTTGTGATGTTCATCACGAGATACCCTTCTGTGCCACTCAAGTGTTACATAATTTGCGGCGGAACTACCCCAGTTGCTTTATTTTTGCCGCCTCGATGAGCGGGGTTTCCTTTTTGGGTGCAACTCCGGAAAGATTACTTGCCCTGCGTGGGAAAGAACTTCTGTCCGGGCCACTTGCCGGTTCCATGCGACGCGGGGAAACAGCTGAAGAGGATATGGAACTTCAAAAGGCACTGCTGGGCAGTGAAAAAGAGCAGCGTGAGCATGGCTTCGTTACCCGTGCTATTCGCCGGGCGCTTGAGCCGTATTGCAGCCGGCTTCTGGTGCCACCGATGCCATCCATCCTCAAGCTTCCGGGGATTCAGCATCTCTACAGCGAAATTTCCGGTACGGTCCACAGGGGGAAAGATATCTCCATCCTGGAAATACTCGGTGATCTTCATCCAACACCCGCTGTCGGGGGAACACCCCGGGAAAAAGCACTGGACTGGCTCTCTGAAAATGAAAAGAGTGAACGCGGCTGGTACTCGGGACCGGTTGGCTGGGTTAACGATCGCGGCGAAGGGGATTTTGCCATTGCCCTTCGTGCAGCACTCTTAAGAGGTAACAGTGCACATTTACATGCAGGGGCCGGCATCGTGTCAGGCTCTGTTCCTGAAAAAGAGCTGAGAGAAACCGAACTTAAAATGAAAGCCGCTTTTTCGGCCATTTTAGAGGTACACTCATGACTTCCCTGCTATCTGAAAAGGACAATATTTCCACTGCGCCCAACGCAAACATTGCTTTTTGTAAAGCACTTTTAAGCGAGTTTTCCCGGGCCGGGATGGATCATCTCTGCATCTGTCCCGGGTCACGGTCGGCGCCTCTTGCCATCGCAAGTCAACATGTTCCGGCACTTCGTCCCTGGGTTCATCTTGATGAGCGGGCTGCCGCATTTTTCGCACTGGGACTGGCAAAGGCCAGCGGCAGGGCAACAGTTCTATTTTGTACTTCTGGGACGGCTGCGGCCAATTTCTATCCTGCGGTAATTGAGGCCTGGTATGGCAGGGTACCGCTTATCGTTCTTACAGCTGATCGTCCCGCAGAACTTCGTGAATGGGGCGGAGGGCAGACTATTCAGCAGACCCATCTCTTTGGACACCATACGCGGTGGTTTGCAGAAGCTCCGTTGCCTGAACCAGATGAATCAATTTTAAGAACAGCCAGGGCGATGGCAGCTCGAGCGGCAGCTATTGCACATGGTACAGTCAAAGGCCCTGTCCACCTCAACCTGCCTTTCAGGGATCCTCTTACTCCGCAGGTTAATGATAACGACCGGGAACAACTGCAGAATTTGTCGGTTTCTGTTGACCGGGGAAGAAAAGGGGGGAGGACCTATACTCGTTCCTTTCCTCAGTGCAACACAGTTCCCAGCCAGGTAATAGAGGAACTCTGTGAACTGGTTAAAGCGACGTCCCGTACTGTTTTACTCTGTGGTGAACATGATTCCGGAAGTGACTTTGGCGAGGAGATTGCCCGCTTTTCAAGAATCGCTGCATGGCCTGTTATTGCTGACCCTCTGTCTCAACTGCGTTTTGGTCCCCACACAGAAACACCAGGCCTGATTTCTACCGGAGACCTTCTCCTGCGTAACAGTGCTTTTGGCAGACGCATGGTTCCTGATTGTATTGTACAGATCGGGGCGACTCTGACGGGTAAGGCAGCAAGGTCGTGGTCTCTGGTGCATGGCCGGTGCAGACATCTCAGCGTGGATGCGGAGCAGCGATGGAACGATCCGGATCATCTCGCAAGTGACCTTTTATGCTATGATCCGCAACAGCTCTTTCGTCAATTGAGTGATACCCTGGAGGACAGCAGTTTTGTCAGGGAGGACACGGGATGGTTTGATAGATGGATAGAGGCGGAGCTGGTTGCAAACCAGACCCTCGCTGAAGAATTTGCACATAACACTCTTCTTCTTGAACCCGCTGTCGGGGCGTCTCTTGTGGCCCATTTACCCGATAACTGTGATCTTTTTCTCTCAAGCAGTATGCCCGTTCGTGATATAGACAGCTTTGCGCCTCTTTCGACAAAATC
>DAOVUU010000170.1 GCA_030632405.1 Desulfobulbaceae bacterium
AGGATGACTGAGGTTCCTGCCTCCACCCAGATACCCATAGACTTAGGAACAAGTTGAGAGATTGTTCCTAAACTCGCCCCCAGTGCAAGACACGCCAGCACAGTGCCACCAAGAAAAGCACAGGTGAGAAGTACCACACGGCTCCCATTTCTCTCCATGGTTACAAATGGTGCGAGTACAAGCCAGGAGTGCCCACAGGGATTCATTCCATGAAGCAGACCAAGCAAAAAGCTGGACTGAATTGCTGCGAAAAATATTGTTTCAAGTTCCATTTTTTCCCTCTGATAAAATCCGGAAAGATAATAACGGGATTTTTTCTGTTGTCAACTAGTTTGAAGATAAAGATGCTTGAAAGTCAAGATAAAATGACAATGGTTGGAGTATACTACTTTGTGGTGATTTTTGTTATTGACAGGGGTAGTTGGATTGTTTAGGTTGCCCGAAATTTTAAAAGGGCCCCTAATAATAACATTTTGTCTTTTAGAAAATTACTTATAAACGTCACCGGAGGAGTGGAAAATGTTGTCCCAAATTATTGCCTTAATCTTGTTAGTTCTCGTTAGTTTTCCAGTGTATGTCTCGGCTGTGAGTGAGGAAATTGTTATATACTCAGCCCGGAAAGAACATTTGATTAAACCTCTGTTTGATCAGTATACGAAAAAAACAGGGGTAAAAATAAAATATATAACCGGTAATGAGGGAGTCTTGCTTGAACGTTTAAAGGCTGAGGATAAAAATACGCCGGCGGACATGCTGATCACTGTTGATGCAGGAAACCTCTGGCATGCTGCTCAGGAGGGTGTTTTGCAGCCAGTGAAATCAGATGTCCTTGAATCGTTAATTCCTGGAAACCTTCGGGATCCAGCCGGCAACTGGTTCGGGCTATCGGTACGGGCCCGAACAATCGTTTACAATACAGAAAAAGTAGATCCGGCGTTGTTGAGCAGCTACAAGGGCCTTTCAGGCGACCAGTGGAAAGGAAAACTCGTCCTGCGTACCTCCAGGAAAGTATACAACCAGTCACTGGTCGCATCGCTTATTGCTGAACATGGTGAAGAACAGACCGCAGGTATTGTTCAAGGATGGGTAAATAATCTTGCAGCCGCCCCGTTCAGCAATGACACAAAAGCGCTTGAGGCGGTTGCAGTAGGCATAGGGCAGGCCACAATAGTAAATACCTACTACTTCGGTAGACTGATGAAGAAAAAACCTGATCTTCCATTGGCTATTTTCTGGCCAAACCAGAAAGAAGGCGGTGTTCACATGAATGTCTCGGGAGCCGGAATAACCAGACATGCGGACAATAGAGATGGAGCGGTGAAACTGCTTGAATGGCTGGCAGGAGAAGAAGCACAATCACAATTTGCCGCATTGAACATGGAATACCCTGTGAATCAAGTCATTCCTCCAGCTCCAATTGTCGCAGCGTGGGGGACATTTGAAGGGAGTCCTTTGAATGTTGCACTCTATGGCAAACTTCAGACAGATGCTATTAAACTGATGGATAGAGCCGGTTACAAGTAAGCCTTGACTGTATGACATCAATGATATTCAACAACTGCAAAAGGGACCCCTGGCGATATATTGTCTGGGTCCTTGCTGCTTTTGTCATCATTCCACTTGCAACCATCTTCAGTTCTTTTCTGACGCCGGAAAAGGAAATATGGGAGCATCTCGCAACGACTCTACTTCCAGAACTGCTTACCAACACATTTATACTTGTTACAGGTGTTGCCAGTTTTACTGTGGTATTGGGAGTTTCTTTAGGTTGGTTTACAGGGGCATGTGATTTCCCTGGTCGTCGTTTTTTCTCATGGTCTCTGGCGTTACCCATGGCACTTCCAGCCTATGTCATGGCATTTATTTTCCTGGGTTTGATGGATTTTTCCGGCCCGCTACAGCGTCTGATCAGAACACTGCCCGGGCTGGAAAATCAGATGATCGAGGTACGCACCGCCCCCTTTGTGATAATCGTCATCGGTTTGACGCTTTATCCCTATGTTTATCTTTTGAGTCGTGCTTCTTTCATGAATCAGGGGCGGGCAATACTCGAAGCATCACGTACCCTTGGTATGAATCCAACACAAGCGTTTTTCAAGGTTGCTCTACCTATTTCCAGGCCCTGGATTGTGAGCGGTCTTGCACTTGTCTTAATGGAGACCCTTGCGGATTTCGGTGCAGTTTCAATCTTCAATTACAATACCTTTACAACAGCCATATATAAGTCCTGGTTCGGGTTTTTTTCCCTGAAAGCAGCAGCTCAGCTGTCATCTCTTCTTGTATTTTTTGCTTTAGCACTTGTCATGATTGAAGGACTTTACAGGTCACGCATGAGATATTTCGACACTTCACACGGAGGGCCAGTCCATTCACGGTTGCAACTTCGAAGTTGGAAGGGTGTGGCTGTTACTGCCTATTGTTCAATGATTTTGACCATCGCCTTTATTGTTCCGCTTGTCCAGCTTATCGTCTGGAGCCTTGAAGTCATACAGTCTGGTGAATCGGTAAATTATTTCAATTATATCCTTAAAACCCTGATCCTAGGTGCTGCGGCCGCGGCACTAATCTGTTTTGTGTCTATACTGCTTGCCTATGCTCGAAGACGAGACTCTTCAAAAATCAACCGGTTTCTCTGCAGGGTTGCAACAATCGGTTACGCCCTTCCGGGGACCGTTCTGGCTGTCGGGATTGTAATACCGGTTGTCTGGGGAGATAACTTTGTCCAGAAAACAATTTCCTTTCTTTTCAATTTTGAATCAGGACCGATTTTGCAGGGTACGGTTGCCGTTATGCTGGGAGCTTATCTGGTCAGGTTTCTTGCGGTAGGTTTTGGATCCATTGACAGTGCAATGCAGAATATCAAACCCAGCCTGGATGAAGCTGCCGCGATTCTAGGCAAGAGAGGTAGAGAAACACTTTGGAAAATTCACTTTCCTCTTCTTCAAAAAGGGCTGCTGACTGCACTGGTGCTCACTCTTGTTGATGTTATAAAAGAGATGCCGATAACCCTTATGACCCGACCATTCGGCTGGGATACCCTCGCGGTAAAAATATACGAACTGACAAGCGAAGGCGAGTGGATGCGTGCAGCGCTTCCGGGACTCTATCTGGTAATCGCCGGAATGATCCCTGTGTTCATACTGATCAGAAAAATGGAGAAATAAGAGATGCAACTTGATAATACACTGCTCAAAGTCAATGATATATACAAATCATTTGATCGTGACGATGTCATAAAAGGAGTTTCTCTTGAACTTAATGAGGGCGAAATCGGCTGTCTGCTTGGGCCCAGCGGTTGTGGTAAAACAACCCTGCTGAGAATTATTGCAGGATTTGAGATTGTTCAAAGGGGAGAGGTGATTATCGCAGGTCAGCAGGTCTCTTCAGGATCGAAGATAGTGCCGCCGGAACAGAGAAACATAGGAATGGTGTTTCAGGACTATGCACTTTTCCCGCACCTCTCTGTGATTGAAAATATAGCCTTTGGCATAAGTAAGAGCGATCGCAGGGCAAGGAGAAAGACAGTCGATCATCTCCTGGAACTCGTCGGACTCGAAGGCGCGGGTAAGGCTTATCCACACGAATTATCCGGTGGTCAGCAGCAGCGTGTCGCCCTTGCCAGGGCACTTGCCCCCGAGCCAAAGCTCTTGCTGCTGGATGAGCCATTCTCCAATCTTGATGTTACACTGAGAGAGAAACTCACAGTAGAGGTAAGAGATATCTTGAAGGCTTCTGGAATTACAGCACTGATGGTCACTCATAATCAATTTGAGGCTTTTTCGGTTGCAGACTCGGTAGGTGTGATATTCAGCGGTTCTATCTGCCAGTGGGACAGTGCTTATAATATCTACCATAACCCTGAAACGCTTGAAGTCGCCAGGTTTGTAGGAGATGGCGCAATAATCAGAGGTGTGGTCACCGGACCAAACCAGGTATCCTGTGGTCTTGGTGAACTCAGTGGGAATTTGTCATTACCTTGTGACAGTGGATGTCATGTTGATCTTCTGGTGCGACCTGAAGATGTATTACATGATGATCATTCAGAAGTTGGTGCCCAAGTTGTTCATAAATCGTTCAGGGGGCCAAATACCCTTTACAAGCTTGAACTTTCTACCTCTGAAATTTGCCTGGCCCTCGTTTCGAGTCATCATAATCATCAATTGGGTGAACAAATTGGAATTGTACCTGAAGTTGAAAACCTGGTTGTCTTTCCATCGGTTAATAAGTTGCTGTAGATCTGTCCTATTATTCCAAATGTTATCGACCGTACCTGGGTTTTGAATGTATAGCGAAAACCCTTCCTGATTATTTTCGAACTGATTCGCTCAATTTGAAATTGTTGGCTCCGTAGGCGTTCAGGAAGAAGGTGAAGTTGCAGTTTTCTTATGGTGCTTAGTGTCGCCGGTAGATATCTTTTCCCGCTGAAATACTGTTCCTTTGAGGCGATTTATCCTCAGCGTTAAACAATCGGAGAGCTCCTTTTACTGCTTGCTTTTTTATTGCAGCCATCTGATTAATGAGCTACAATGAAGTGCCACATTGTCGCACAAGCTGTATTCCAAGACTATACGGAAGGTGTTTTAGCCTGAATACGGTTCTATGATATTCTGGCTGGCCCTCCATCAGGTAGAGTTTTTTGGCGTACTTCTCATTTGAGACTTCTTTTGTGTTTTGCCTTTTTGTTACCACATTAAATATTTGGTAAATTCGACACTTCACCCATTGCAACTATCTGGAGACTCGATCTCTTTTAAAATCTTGCACTTATTTTGGATAACCTTTGATATGCCCCACGCAGATAAACAATTAAATTTAACCTGGAACCTTCTTTTTCTATGTTGGTTCTTAGCCAGTGCATCAACCACCGGAAGCCTTTTTTTCAGTTACGTGATGCAGTTTGCTCCTTGTGTTTTGTGTTGGTATCAGAGAATATTTTTATTCCCTTTAGTCATAATTTTAGCGGTAGGACTTTTTCCTTTTGATAAAAATGTCGTGAAATACGCTCTACCTTTGGCTATAGCAGGCTGGCTGACGGCATTCTATCACACTCTACTATATAGCGGGGTCATTCCGGAAAGCATCCAACCTTGCACTCAGGGGGTTTCATGTACTGAAAAGTACATAGATCTGTTTGGTTTTATCACCATACCAATGCTTTCTTTACTTTCTTTTTCAACAATAATAACCTTTTTAATTATTATAGCCCGGCTAAACCGGAAGCGGAGGATGTCTTAATGAAATACGTCATGTTTGGATTTGCGTGCCTTGCCTTGTTCTTTGTTTTTTTCTTCGGTAGTTCCTACTACAAAAGCCAACAGGCTGAAAAATTTGGTTTTATGGCTCAAGAAAATGCTTCAACCTTCGTCAGAGAACATTCTCAGATCCTTGGCAGTGATGATGCGAAAGTCTATCTTGTTAAGTTTACAGATCCCGCCTGTGAAACCTGTGCAGCCTTTTCCCCTTTAGTAAAGCAGATGATGGATGCCAATCCCGGTAAAATTAAACTTGTTATTCGCTACGCTCCTTTTCACCATGGTGCTGATTATTTTGTCAGAATCCTTGAGGCAGCCAAGAAGCAAGACAAATTTTGGGAGACTTTGGATGTTATGTATAAGTCACAACAGTATTGGGCCAGCCACAGCAACCCGCAGCCACAAAGGATATGGCAATTTCTGCCAAAAGCAGGGGTTGATATAGAACAAATCAAAAAAGATATGAACGATCCGGCAATTGAAAAAATAATTGCCCAGGATCTCGCAGATGCCCAAACCCTTAATGTTCACAAAACCCCCGGCTTTTTCGCCAACGGGAAACCCCTTCAGAATTTCGGTTACAAGCAATTACAACAGTTAGTTAAAACTGAAATCGAGGCAAATTACTCAAATTAATAACAGATAACTTCCCGTTAAGCGATGAACGGCGAAGAGTCATCAGTCAAAGGCTCAACTATGTCAACACTGATTGATATACGGTTAGAGGCGACAGATCATGAAAAAGATATCATTTATAGTCTTGCTGTTTTGGTTACCCATGTTTCTTGCCGGTTGTGGTGAGGGACCGAAGGTTGCTACAGTTGGGGAAATGGCCCCTGACTTTACCCTTGTGGACAGAAAAGGCAAAACCTGGACTCTTTCTGAATTGAAGGGCCAGG
>DAOVUU010000073.1 GCA_030632405.1 Desulfobulbaceae bacterium
ATAGTGGCGCTCAATATTTTCCATGACGACAACCGTGTCATCAAGCAGCAGACCGAGGGCCAGAATAATACCGGTAAGGGTCACCACATTAAACTCAATGCCCACGATCCACATCAGGGCAATGGTGGTGGCATAGACCACCGGAATAGTTGCCAGGACGACCAGGACCTGCCTGAAACTTGCGAGAAAGAAAAACACCACGATGGTGGACATGATGATGGCGTCCCGCAGTGATTCAAACATATTTTCAGTACTCTGAACAATGATATCCTTCTGAGTGTCAGTGATCTCAAATCGGAGATTCGGATATTTTTTCTTTATTTTTTCAAGCTTCTCCTCAACCCGACTGATAGTGTTCAGCACATCGGCACCCAGTCCACGCTGGACTGACAGGGCAATTGACTCCTGACCATTACCGTAATAGCCTGAACTGTTTTCATAATGGCCGAAATAGACGTTACTCACATCACCCAGGCGTACATCCGGTGTCAGATGCAGATTACGGAGACCCTGCACCGTCTCTTCCTTGCCGGGAGACTTTAAGAGATAACGACTTTTCTCGTTAACAATAAAACCAATAGCATATTCTTTATTATTACTCTGTAATGTGGCCAGCACAGAGCCTAATCCCAAGCCATATTGATCCAGTCTGGCCTTGTCTACAATGATCTGCATCTCTTTTTTGTAGCTGCCAAAAATATCAACATTGGCAACGCCTGAGGTCTTGAGCAGCCCATGACGCAATTCGGTTTCTGCCAGTTGTCGAATATCGGGCAGGGAAAGGTGGTCAGAACTGATGCCGATCACTACAACAGGTGCAGTGGCAGCAGAAATTTTATGGACCTGCGGCTCCTTGATATCTGGCGGCAGTGTGGAGCGAATCTTGTTTATGGAATTGGTGACATCGCTACCCGCCATATCTAGATCTTTGCTATATTCAAACTCGGCCCGGATAACAGAAACTTCATCAATAGTGGTTGAATATACCCGGCGGATCTTGTCCAGGCTGTAGAGTTCTTCTTCCACAGGTACTGCAACGTTGGCCGCCAGGGTTTTGGCAGAACCGCCGTGCTGAATAATCACCACGGCAATCTCCGGATAGTTCGATTCCGGGAAAAGTTTACGTTCAACCTTTTGATAGCCTATAATGCCTAAAAATACAAAAAGGGCCAGAAAAGAATAGATGAAATAAGGTCGTTGCAGAAGACGCTCGATAAAACTACTCCCCATGTGCGTCACTCCTCTGGATACGTACCTGACCAAGGCTTGGCAGCTGGCTCAATTTAGCCGCTGCCGCCACGGCTACAGGTGATGACGGACAGGGCTCAATAAGAGCATGATCTCTGTTGCCGGCAATTACGTTCACTGAAAGAGGCGTAAACTCTCCTTCTGCATAGAGCATCACCTGCGCCCCCTCTTTCTTCTGGATGAGTGCATCAACAGGAACCCGACAGCCGCTCCCCGAAAAGGTAAGTAAATCAATGGTGATATAACTGTTATTCGGCATCTCTAAATGAGCATAAACGTCTGCTTCGACCACAGAAAGACCATTTTCAGCATCACTGTAGAGGTTTGTTATATGGCCTATCTTCCGATCATCCCAAAAAAATTCCTGCCCTGTTTGAATTTCAAGATCTCCAGGAACATAGCTGAAGGTGAGTTTCTGTCCTGGAGAATTAATGGAGAGCAGTCGCCTGCCGGGACTGGCAAGGTCTCCTTTACGTGAAAAAAGAGTTCCGACTGTCCCGTCAAAAGGTGCTTTTATATTGAGATAACTGAGCTGAATTTCGAGTCCAACAACCTTCTGTCGAGTGGCTTCAAGAGCTGCCTCTTTATTCCCAAAAGCGACTTCCGATGCCTCAAATTGCTCACGGGCCAATCCACCAACCTTAAAAAGTGATTTATTTCGTTCATGAAGACTTTTGGCATACTGCACATCCTTTTTCTGGGCCGCAAGACTGATCTTCAGGGACTTAATGGTTGAAACAATTTCCCGGTCATCTATCTGCAGCAGGAGGTCGCCCTCTTTAACAGGCTCGTTTTCTCTGACCAGAATCTCTTTTATCCGGCCACTCAACTTAGAGGAAATTTCGGCAGTCTCCCGGGAAGTAAGCTGTGCCAGAAAAGGCCTGGTCTGCACCAGGCTCTCTGTAACTGGTGAAATGACTTTCACCTGATAGGTTACAGGGGTCGGGGTCGGTGTATTCTGTACAGCTTGCTTTCGTTTTTTAAGGAGCATGGCCGCACTGACGAGCAGGGCAATGGTCAACAGTACTGCAATAATCTTCTTCACTTCTTCTCTCCGTTTTCCAGCAGATAGTCCAGGTAGAAACGATCATTCTGGTAACTATACCGGGCACTGATCGAACGACTTAATGCCAGTTGATTCCGGGCCTTTGCATAGAGCAGATCATTCAAATCGGCAGCCCCTTTTTCAAAACGGGTCTGCTCAATACTCTCTGTTTCACGGGTCAGAGCAAGCTCGGTCTCCGCAGAATAAAAATCATCCAGGGCCATTTCTATTTTTGTGACCGCTTCGCTCAGTGACCTCTTCAACTCAAGTTCGGTTATTAACCGATCCCTCCGGCTTTGCTGTTTGCGTATGGCAGCCATTTGTTGAGATGTCTTACGGCTGCCAAAATCAAAGACAGTCCATTGCAAATTCACAAGCACCTGCCATACCTGCTCGTTATTCCAGTCACCTTCATTCAGATTGGAACTGTCATTGGGGCCAAAATTCTGCCCGTAAAAACCATTCAAAGCCACCTGGGGGTAGTAACCAGCACTACTTTTTTCCACAATCCTGGTCTTTTTTTCCACATCCAGTACAGCAGAACGATATCGATCAAGTTCTTTAATATCTTTGCTGTATTCAATTCCGCCAGGGGCCGGCATCTCCATGGAGAAATCTTCCAGACTACCTATCGTATCAATACCAAGCAGAGCGGCAAGGCTACCCTTTATTATCCTGATGTTACCTCTTGTCTGCTGTACCCTGACTCTCGCATTTTCTCGATCTGCAGCGGCTTTCAGCTGCTCCACTCTGGCCTTTTTGCCAAGCTTTACTTCAAGAGCAATATCATCATAGAGGTGCTGCAATGCAGTATGATATCCCCTCTGCGCAGCTTCCTGGGCCGTAAGAGAGAGAATATTTACATAGAGTGTTTTTACATTATAGATCAGCTGTTCCCGGCTAAGTTTTATGGCAGCCCGGACCATCTCTTTTTCGAGCGCGGCTATCTCAACTGAACGCTGCTGAGCAAAACCGGTGAACAGTGGTACCTCATACATAATACCAGTGGTGAAAAGATCCTCTGTGGTGGGAACAGCCGTGGGATCACCGAAAATTGATGCCGGAGTCAATGGAACCAGGGTACGCGGCATATTATAATGACCATAGGATGCCACCACGTCAATCTTGCCAAAATTCTGTGATTTTTTCCCGCTCAACTCCTCTTCACTCAAAGCCCGATTCATCTGTTGTTTTTGTATACCAGGGTTGTTCTCGAGTGCCAGGGCCACAGCTTCACCAATGGTCATGGCATTGCCCACTCCCGGGAGAAGGGCTACGGTATGAGCCAACAGA
The DNA here is from genome assembly GCA_030632405.1 of Desulfobulbaceae bacterium. Classification (GTDB taxonomy): domain Bacteria; phylum Desulfobacterota; class Desulfobulbia; order Desulfobulbales; family Desulfocapsaceae; genus Desulfomarina. Next base: position 3,587 of record DAOVUU010000073.1, read on the forward strand.
GCGGTAATCAGTAATTTTGTCTTCATTGTGTTCTTCATAGGTCCGCTGTTACCTCGTCATCAGAACCAGCAATACCTTGCAACAGTATTCTGACAATCATTTTTGCATAAACCTCTACAGTAACTGATTTTAAACCACTCTCACTCACCTTTTCCATGACCGGAGTAAAAAGAAAACGAGATGCCATAAGAGAAGTCAGCATAGGCGTAAAACAGGTTGAAGGAATGTGTTGCCCAGTTTCTACAGCGAGAGGCACGCAGATCTCCTGGTTTATGATCTCAACCATCTGTCTGGCCCAACCCGCCTTATATTCCACAATTTCGGGGTCATCGTGTGGAAGTTCACTGATTACGATTATCAGGGATTTTTTTTCCGCATCAAAGTAGCCAACAGCGCTCCTGATAAATCGTTCAAGTTTTGCGTGCAAATCGTCGTCACCGACGAGATTTTGTCTGGCAATAACAAGATATCCTGAAAAAAAGCTGTCGAGAATTTCTTTTAATAATCCTTTTTTGCTGCCAAAAAAATAATTCACCATGGAGAGGTTTACGCCGGCCTCAGCTACCAGTTCACGCATTCCTGTCTCCGCAAACCCATGGCGTGCAAAGAGAGTAATTGCAGCCTGAAAAATCCGTTCTCTTGATTCAGTTTTTTGATGTTTTCTGTTGTCCATTTTGTTTGCACCCAAAATTAATCAAACGTTCGTTTGGCCTGAGACGGTATTTACTCACCTTATATATGTCAAGTATACTACTGAAAAAAATTGAGAAGCTGTGAATAGAGGTTGCTTAGAGACCACCCAAAAAAACTGTCCGGGAACTATGCCGCACTCCTCATATATCTCTTCTTCATTCTCTCTGTTCTAAACACCAGGGCCGAAAGTGCAGTAGCAAGGCTGACACCGGTAAGAATTACAACAAGTCTGATCCAGGGGACACCTGCTTCCTGATAATGTCCAATGAAAACCACCATAGTTCTCAGCCACTCAGCGGCCGACAGCAAAAGAAAAATTGTAAGCAGCCGGGGGGCCCAGCGATTTCTCGTAAACAGCAGCAGCGGGAAAAATAAACAGATAATTGCAGGCAGCAGAGAACCTGCACGGAAAAAATGTGCTGCAATCAGCAGAGCACTGAAAATTACGGGAAGAGTAGAGACTATAAACATGGTTATTCCTTGATGGCGTCGTAAAAACTCTCCATCTGCTTCGTTGCTGCAAATTTTCTATCATTACGACGTACCCTGGTACGCCGAAATAATAGAAAATTTACGCGCCTCACATATGAAGTTTTTTACTTAGCCATCTAGTATTCAAGGTTTTTACGAATTTATCATTCCTTGATCATTGACGGTATTTCAGCTCGACTGGGATAACACCTCCCCGGCGCTAAATTGTTGACCACCATTGCCACTATCAGCATAAGCACTGCTCCGGTGGCGACTGGCAGAATGACATAAAAATAACCGAGGTTGTGGATCCCCGGCCCACCAATAACAGCGATAAGTGCAGTTGCCCCGCCCGGTGGATGAACAGTGCCGGTAAATTGCATTACTGCAATTGCGGTGGCTACAGCGGCAGGCGATGCAAGCCAGAGTTGATCAGGAAAGAGCTGAAAACAGGTCACCCCGACAATAGCTGAGAGAATATGCCCTCCTATAAGGTTTCGCGGCTGTGCAAGCGGACTGTCAACTGCCCCATAGATAAGCACTGCAGAGGCGCCAAAAGAACCGATGATCAACGTCAGTCCGGTACCAGCTAGAACGAATCCGGACAGGAGTGAAACCAGGCCAATGCCAGAAAAAGCACCTATCCAGGACCACATTATCTGCCATTTACAAATGACTTTTGGTTGAGGAGCTGTACGTATCCTTTCAATTACTTTTAATGTATTGGGTGATATATTCATTTATTATATTCATTTATCTGAATTTTTCGAAATTGCTTTTTTCTGTCATTCCCGCGCAGGCGGGAATCTAGTAATTTCAAGACGTTCTGGATCCCCGCCTGCGCGGGGATGACGACGCAGTGGACTTTTTACGAGTTTTTCAAATTTGACTATCAAAACGCACAACATTGTAGTTTACAAAAAGTACCTTTTCTTTGACTTGAGTCAAGGAATCCAATCATATATGCGATATACTCTTGGCAGAATTACCACAATGCAGTATATCTTTAATGACAACATAGAGGAGTGAGGATGCCCATTTTCAGCTATCTTGCCATACCTACAAGTGGTGCCAAAGAGATACTTTGTGCCAGTCTTGCGACTTTACCCCATTGCGAAATAATACCATCCGACAACCAGGAGGTTGTCGTTTTAGTCACTGATACACCGGATGAAGCTACCGAGGATGAGCTCCAGAAGAGTCTAAAAAACCTGCAGTCCCTGCAGTCTCTGAGCCTGGCCTTTGGCTATGATGACAAGAAAAAAAAAGGGAGATAAAGAGGTGACAATGAAACTGAACAGACGAAGGTTTTTGAAATATGCTGCTGCAAGCAGTGCAGTTGCAACTGCCGGGGCAATTTTCCCGGGTGCCAGTTTTGGTAGCTGGCAGAACCTGAGCAACAATTCGGGGTTAATTTCCTGGCAGAAAGCACCCTGTCGTTTCTGCGGCACCGGTTGCGGTGTTCTCGTAGGAGTTTCCGATGGCAGGGCAGTTGCCGTGAAGGGGGATCCGAACTGCAGTGTCAACAAAGGGCTCTGCTGTATGAAAGGATACCATTCTGTACAGATGCTCTATGGTAAGGATCGAATCACCAAGGCCAAGGTTCGAAAGGACGGTGAAATGGTTGAAGTACCTATTCAGGAGGCGCTTGACCTCATAGCCGATAAACTTCAAAAAACTAAGGATAAGCACGGTAAGGATTCCGTGGCTATATATGGTTCAGGTCAGTGGACTATTCCCGATGGCTATGTTGCCTCGAAGTTGTTTAAAGGCTGTCTTGGCACCAATAATGTGGAGGCTAATGCACGGCTCTGTATGGCAAGTGCCGTCACCGGCTTTATGACCTCTTTTGGCATTGATGAGCCGATGGGTTGTTATGAGGACATGGATCATGCGAATGTTTTCATCACCTGGGGAAATAATATGGCCGAGATGCATCCTGTGCTCTATTCCAGGATGCTTGCCAATCGCAAACGAAGGACAAATGTTACCATCATTGATTTCGCCACACGATCAACACGAACCAGCCAGGCAGCAGATAAATCAATCCTCTTCAGACCCCAGACTGATCTCGCTGTTGCCAACGCCATCTGTTACGAAATCATCAAAAACGACTGGGTTAACTGGAACTTTGTCAATGAGCATGTCTCTTTCCATAAAGGAAAGACCAATATCGGCTATGGAACCGAAGATCATTTCGCCTTTAAGGATAAAGCCGAAGGGATCAGTTTTGAAGATTTCAAACTCTTTCTTGAAGATTACACACCCGAAAAAGTAGAAAAAATTTCCGGTGTTTCGGCAAAAGATATCAAATACATGGCGGCCCTGTACGGAGACCCCAGCCTGAAAGTCACCTCCTTCTGGTGTATGGGAATGAACCAGCACACCAGGGGAACCTGGATCAACAATCTGGTATACAACATCCACCTGCTGGTCGGAAAAATTTCAACTCCGGGCAACAGCCCCTTCTCGCTGACCGGTCAGCCAAGTGCCTGCGGAACCGTCCGGGAAGTTGGAACCCTGACTCATAAATTGCCCCATGGCGTTGTAATGAACGAGCATCACCGGGAGATGGCGGCGGAAATCTGGGATGTCCCGGTTGCTAACATCGATCCCAAACCGACCTATCATACTGTTGAGATGTTCCGCGCCCTTGACCGCGGAGATATCAAATTCATCTGGATCCAGGTGACAAACCCGATGGTCACCATGCCAAACCTGAAGCGCTATCGTGATGGTGCTTTAAAGGATGATCGATTTGTTGTTGTTTCAGATGTTTATCCAACACCAACTACCGACGTAGCCGACGTAATCCTGCCCGCCGCCCTGTGGGTGGAGCAGGAAGGTATGTTTGGTAATTCCGAACGGCGTACCCAGCATTTCGCCGAAATCGTCAAACCTCCAGGGGATGCCATGTCAGATACCTGGCAGATTATCGAGGTCGCCAAAAGACTTGGTTTTGAGAAACAGTTCCCATGGACGCAGGATGATTATATCGGCAAAATCTGGGAAGAATACCGGAAATTCCACGCCGGGCCAAAGCACGAGATGGCTTCGTATGAAGTGCTGAAAAAACGATCAGGCGTGCAATGGCCATTTGTTGACGGTAAAGAAACACGCTGGCGCTTTAACGCAAAACATGATCCGGCCTGTACCAACGGCAAGGATTTCGATTTTTACGGCAAGAAAGATCATAAAGCCTGGATATGGGCCCGACCCTATGAACCGGCTGCGGAATCCCCGGACAGTGAGTACAACTTCTGGCTTAATACCGGCCGGGTCATCGAGCATTGGCATACAGGATCAATGACCAGAAGAATACCGGTTCTGCACAATGCTGTGCCGTCTTCCTATGTTGAGCTGAATCCTGAAGATGCCGCCGAGCTTGGAGTCGTGAACGGTGAAATGGTAAAAATCATCTCCCGGCGCGGTGAGATCACAATACCAGCCCAGATAAAAGGAAGAGGCATACCACCACGGGGCATGGTATTTGTGCCGTTCTTTGATGAGAGTTACCTGATCAATGAAGTAACACTTGATGCATTCTGCCCGATTTCCAAGCAGCCAGACTATAAGAAATGTGCCGTGAGACTGGAGAAAGCATAATGAAACGATCAAGAAAGAGGAGCAGACTGGTGGCTGGTGTTGCCACTCTCTGTCTTCTTGGTGCTTTGACTTTTACAGGTTCCAAAACATTTTCTGCTTCGGTTGATTTAAGAGATTTTGATTACCAGGGCAAAAAAATCTATGACGCCTTTGACGCAACACCACAGATATATATGTCTGCTGACTCGGTCAACCGCAACCTGGCAGGCTTTTATAATCTGCGCCAATATCCGGGCTCACCACCTCGTATTCCCCACGAGGTTGACCTGACTTTCAGCGGCGATGAAACTGACTGCCTCTCCTGTCATGCCAGAGGCGGTTACAGCCAGGAATTCGCCAAGTTTATTCCGGTGACACCACATCCGGAAAATACGCTCTGCTATCAATGTCATGCCCA
>DAOVUU010000381.1 GCA_030632405.1 Desulfobulbaceae bacterium
AAAAAAATCAGGGACGCAATCGTCCTGATGGATTTTGATTCGGGCCGCAACTGGCAGATACTCGCCTCTCTTGGAGCAAAAGCAGTCATATATCTGGAAACTGAAAGTGCTGCTGGTAAGTTTTTTTTCACCGAAAAACATGAACTTTCACCGCTTCAATTCCCCTGCTTCTGGATGACGAAAAAAACAGCAGGAGATCTGTTCGGATCATATACAGAAAGTGAATCTGCCCCCATTGCACAGGTTGAGCTGCAATCCACCACCGTGTGGGAAAACTTTCTTGCACGAAATATTTATGCCCTCATTCCGGGAACCGACCCACAGCTGAAACAGGAGCTGCTCATCCTGGAAGCTTTTTTTGATAATAAAGAATTTGTTACGGGCGACTCTCCCGGAGCCGATGCTGCCACATCCATTGCAACCCTGCTGGAAACTGCAAAGGCCCTCTCCCAAAAGCCACAGGGGCGTTCAGTAATGCTCATTGCCACCAGTGGTAACAGTCAAACTCTTGCAGGAATGCGGGATGCCATCTGGAGTATGAATGAGCGGTCCAAAGAACTTCGCGGCTATAAACGACAGCTTCAGAAAACCGGCCGGGAGACCAGGACCAACCTGGAGATGCTCAAAAACCTGCAGTTCCCTCTAACCGAGGACAAAGAGCGGGACACGCTCCTTGGCAACGCAATCAGCCAGAACCTGAAATTCAGGGTTGACCAGATTTCCAGGCGCCTCATGCAGTTAAGACTTGGTGAACAGACAGAAGAAACGAAGAAGCTAATCAAGGAAACTGCGAACCGGAGATTACTCTACCGAAGACTCGGTTGGACCGAAGAATTTCACAAACTGTCTGAAGATCAGATCATACTGCTGAAGCAGATTATTCCACTTGCTATTGAAAAAAATGAGCTCAAATCCATTGGCGTAAACCGTCAGCTGCGAGCACTCAAATCTGCAAATCGTTTCCGGACACTTGCCAGAGAATATGACATTGCTGCCATTATCAGTCTTCACCTTTCCAGTAACGGAAATGGTGTAGGCGGCTTTCATCAGGGTTGGCTATACCCTCTGAAACAGACAATTAACAGAACAGGTATTTACAGCACAATTGGTGATATTTTCGAGAAGTACGGTACACTGCCCGACTCTCTGGCCCGCTACAGAAACAGTCTCAGACCTAACCGAATGCGTAGCTGGGACTCCTGGTTTCTCGATAAACCAAACCTGGGCGGTGAGGTAAGTTCGCTTGCAGGATATCTGGGGATCAGCCTGGCCACCACCGGAGACAGTCGTATTCTCTGGGGCACCCCTTCAGACACTATTGAAAAAATTAACTGGCCATATCTGCTGGACCAGGCACGGCTTATAGAACATCTGGCGGAAAAACTCACATGGGCGCCGAAACTCCATTCCAACAAACTCCCCCGGGACGGTTTTGCTACCCTTACCGCCCGCACCAACCTGCTGCTCCAGGGTGAACTTTTTGCCAATTATCCAGCTCAGAAGACCACAATCCTCGCCTACCAGGGATTAAATAAATACTACTCCATGGTTGATGAGGCTGGCTATTTTAGAATTAAAGGGTTTGCCGACAAAAAAAATGTGCTCAACAAACTGATCATTGAAGGATACCGCTTTGATGAAAAGACAGGAAAGGTTATCTGGGCTATCGATAAGCGGGAAACGGGAAAGGTTAACTACCGGGTCAAGGTCCTCCGAAAATCGATGAAGACAGACCTTATCATGTTTAGCTGCCGGGAGACGACGATTTTCGATCTTCTGGAGCCAAGAAGTTTTGCCCACATGACTAAACTCTACCTCTATGACGGCAGAAGAGATGCGCCCCCCCAGCATTACTGGTACAGCAGAATAGATACACGTGATTCCATAATTTCGTCTATTTATACAGAACCGGGAACAATGCTCAAGCTGACACTTTCGGACACTGTGCTGACCAACAAGATGCTGCTTACAAACGGTTCCGCCGAAAACCATATGGGGACTGGCTACTCTGTGGAGAAATATCCGTCAATACCCAATACCCTGTTCCATGCAGCAAAGGATGCCTGGACTCTGCTCACTCCCCGCATTGACAACCTGGAGTCCCACGGTATCTATGATGAAAGAATTGATGATTTAAAGAGCCGCGGGCTGGAAGCTCTGAATACAAGCAGAGAATCTCTTGCTTCTCTGACATATTCCATCAGTCGTGAGGCTGCAGCTGAATCCCTGGCGCTTGCTGCCAGGGTATATGTTCAAATAGAAAAAACCCAGAAAGATGTGCTTTTCGGGGTACTATTTTATATCGCTCTGTTTGTACCATTCGCCTTCGTCATGGAACGTTTCCTGTTCAATTTTTCCCATATCTATAAACGGATAGTGGGCTTTTTCCTCATTCTGGTCCTGCTCATTGCAATTATCTACAACGTGCACCCTGCATTTGATTTAGCCTACAGTCCCATGGTGGTTATTTTAGCCTTTTTCATAATCGGACTCTCTTTTATGGTCACCCTCATCATCTTTTTCCGCTTTGAAGATGAAATGATCCTGCTCCAGCGCAGATCGACCCATAAAAGACCTGAGGAAATCAGTCGCTGGAAAGCTTTTGTCGCCGCATTTTTCCTCGGAGTCTCAAACCTGAGAAGAAGGCGGATACGGACACTGCTCACCTGCAGCACACTCATTATTTTAACCTTTACCATAATGAGCTTTACAACCATTAAATCAAACCGAAAACAGGTTCGCCTCGATTTCCAGGCAGACGCCCCTTATACAGGGCTGCTTTTAAAGAAAGTCGGCTGGCAGAGCCTGCCGCCCCAGGCTACAGACATTCTTGTCAACAGCATGACAACAGCAAGCAAACCGGCGCCCCGTGTCTGGCTTACTGCCAAAGATCCTACCAAACAGGTTACGGTCCCCCTTCGAACCGATAAAGCGGAAATTGAGATTCACGGACTGATTGGATTAAGCCCGAATGAAGCTGCAGTGACCGGCCTGGACAGGCTGCTGAATTGGGGAAGATGGTTTGAAGAGTCGGACAGGCAGGTTATCATAATAGAAAAACAGATGGCCAGGCAGCTAGGAGTTACGGAAGGTGGTAATACACTTGTTAACCTCTGGGGAATACCTTTCACTGTCTTTGGCACCTTTAGTGGATAAAAATTTGATGTTGCGGTTGATCTCGATGGAGAGCCGCTTAC
>DAOVUU010000221.1 GCA_030632405.1 Desulfobulbaceae bacterium
GACCTCATTGGCAGCTTTTTTAATGATCTTAAGGCTAACCTGGAGTCTGTTTTCTGCATACGCTCCGAGTAGTCCCCGGTCACACAGTATATTGATTATTCGTGGAATGCCTTTTGAAGTTTTAATAATAAATTTGATTGCTCTAGGAGAAAACAGCGAAATGTTGGACCCGCCCGCTATGTTGATCCTGTGGTGAATATATTTTTCTACATCATCAGATTGTAACGGTTGGAGATGGTATCTGGAAGTGATACGCTGGTTGAACTGGGTCAGTTGCGGCCTGCTGAGCATGTCGCGTAATTCCGGCTGGCCGAGGAGTACGATCTGTAATAGTTTATGCGTGTTTGTTTCAAGATTGGTGAGCAGACGCAGTTGTTCCAACGCCTTGATGCCGAGGTTCTGGGCTTCGTCGATTAACAGTGCGGTGCTTCTTCCTCTGGCATGTGCGTCAAGCAGATAACTGTTCAGGTTGTCAATGTATGTTTTGCCTGAGAGTGAATTTTTAGGGACAGGAATGTGGAGTTCTTCGCAGATTGTTCTGAGAAGTTCAGGAACTGTCAGTTTAGGGTTGAGAATTATTGCAATATCTGTTTTTTCAGGGAGTTGTTCAATAAGGCAGCGGCTGACTGTTGTCTTTCCTGTCCCCACATCACCCGTCAGCAATATCAGGCACCCGTCGCTGCTGATGCCATAAAGAATATGGGCAAATGCCTCTCGATGCAATTTACTCATATAGAGATATCTGGGATCGGGAGCTATTGAAAAGGGCCTTTCTTTCAGGCCAAAATACTGAGTATACATAAGGTATTATGTAGTATCTGGAAAACGTGTTTATGAACTGAGAATTCGCTCCTTGTTATACGGGAAATCAAATAGTAGTATAATATACGGTGAAATCACAAACTTTGCTATTTTTCTTTAGGCCACTTTGAAAAATTGCCTTCTCGACCAATACTGTTGTTATGCTTGAAAATATATCCTTGTAATATTAGTCATCAGTTTTCAGTGTGCAGTTGTCAGTTACCGACAACTGCACACTGAAAACTGATGACTTCCGGTTGCGGGTAAAACTCGCCTTAGTCTACGAATACAGTTTAGTCCTAGTCAGGTATCTTTTATGCCAGTATATGAATATCGGGCACTCGATAAAAAAGGGAAAAATCTTAAAGGGATAATTGATGCTGAAAGTGAATCCCAAGCCAGGTCGAAACTCCGTTCTTCCGGGAAGTACCCTGTTTCTATCAAAGAGAGTCTAAGTAAATCCGGTCTGGCGGGGAAAAAGAGTGGTACTATTGGTTTTTTTACACGCGTCAGATCTGAAGAAATCAATGTTATGACAAGGCAGCTGGCGACCCTGATTGGAGCTGGAATACCCCTGATCCAGGCCCTCACCTCTCTTGTCGAACAGACTGGCAATTCCAGCCTGAAAAAGGTCATTGCCCAGATCAAAGAATCGGTAAACGAGGGGAATACTCTTACCCAGGCACTTGGAGAGCATCCGAAGCTGTTTGCCTCTGTCTATGTGAATATGGTACGGGCTGGAGAGGCCTCCGGCTCGCTTGATGTTGTTCTTGAGAAGCTGGCCGATTTTGGAGAGAAGCAGGAGGTTCTGAAGGGAAGGTTACGGGCCGCTCTTATTTACCCCATCTTTATGGCCTTTATCGGCACGGCCATTCTTTTCGTTTTGATTACCTATATTGTTCCCAATATTACCCAGGTCTTCAATGATATGGGTAAGGTTCTGCCGCTGCCGACGCTTTTTCTTCTTGGCTTGAGTGAGTTCCTGAAAAGTTACTGGTGGGGATTGCTGATTGCAGCCAGCCTGGTGGTTCTGGGAGTACGATTGTCTATCCAGAAATCCTATGGTCGCAGTGTATGGGACCTGGTCAAATTGAAAAGCCCGGTAGTTGGGACGGTAATCCAAAAAGTGATCCTGGCAAGATTCGCCTCCACTTTAGGGAGTTTACTTGGCAGCGGTGTCGGACTGATGACTTCAATGAAAATCGTGCGTACTTTGGTTAATAATGTTCATGTTTCAGGGGTAATTGATGAAGCCATAATACAGATCCAGAAAGGACAGAATATGGCCGATTCCCTCTCCTCTTCTGTCTGGTTTCCTCCCATGTTTGTCCAGATGATTGCAGTTGGTGAACAGAGCGGCAGTCTGGAGGGAATGCTTAAAAAAGTTGCAAAAGCATATGAAAGAGAGGTAGAGACATCAATAGTGGCGATGACCTCATTGATTGAACCGATAATGATAGTGGGTATGGGAGCGGCTGTGGGGTTTGTCGTGCTTTCAATTTTGCTGCCGATTTTCGAGATGAACCAGATGATAGGATAGATATACAGAGTTCTTTTATTGGGATCGGCAGCTCTAGTGGACAAAAAAACAATGTTTGTGTATAATTTATACTAAAATCCAATAGTGTCCAGTTAGAAAATTGCAAAGCATTTAAAACGGATTCATGAATAACTTTTGTCCGCTTTTGACAGTAGATTTCTTGATTTTCAAATATTTTTCACATCCAATTTGTATCATGCGAGTTCCTCGCAGATAGCGTAGACTTCGAAGACTGATACAAATCAAATGTGAAAATATTAAGAAAATACTACGAAATTTACTGGATGACGCTTCCAAAAGTTACCCATGAATCCTCCTGCAAAATTTAAACCGGATAATATTGACTAAAATTGGGATGTTCAGAAATAGAAGACTTTGAATTTTTTAAGATACTGTGAGAAAGTGAACATTGATAATATGAAATCGAGGTTGAATATGAGGAATTCAAAATTTGCAATACAGGGGATCCTGCTGGTCATCTTTTACTGGTTTTTCTCTGCTGTTCCTGTTCTAGCCGTTGATCAGATCGATACTGCATTTGGTAGTGACGGCTTTACCGTAAAAGATTTTGGTATTGGTGACGACGAGGCACTAGCAATTGCGGTTCAGCCGGATGGGAAAATCCTTGTGGCGGGATACAGCAGTAATGGTGCGGTGACTAATTTAACGGTGGCGCGTTACCTTGACGACGGAGTTCTGGATATCAGTTTCAACTATGATGGTGTATTCACCCTTAGTATGGGGTCGGGAGACAGTATCGCACGCTCTGTAGTCGTACAAAATGATGGACGGATTCTTGTTGCCGGTTCTACCTTTGATATGGAGCCAAGGCTTGCGGTGGTGGCTCTTACGGAAGATGGTTATCTCGATCAAATCTTTGGTGATAACGGACAGGTTGTGCTGCCGGTGACGGATGACACCATAACTACAACGGACCTTGAGATTGGTGTAGACGGTTCCATTTTTATTGCCGCGACGGTAGAAAACAGTGATTCAAGCAGCTATCCACTATTTGTGAAAATGAGTTCTGGTGGTGAAATTGATACTGATTTTGGTGAGAACGGTGTTGTTCAGCTGACGGCTGATTATCCTGTTGAAGTGTACGGTTTCGTGGTACTTGAGGAAGGGGGAATTCTTGCCGCCGGCTCAATTGAGCACGATGAAATAATGCAGGCCGGGTTGTTAAGGCTCAACGCTGATGGAACACTGGATATGACCTTTGGCAATGATGGAGAATTTCTTTTGGAACTCGAAGGAAGCAGTTCCAGGGTAAATGATATCCTGGCAGAGTCAGCAGAGAGTGTCTTACTTGCGGGATATGTTGATAATGGAAATTTCCGTGAGGCATTTGCTGTTCGTTTTGAAGCAGACGGGACCCTCGATCCATATTTTGCAGGCACCGGGTTATTTAAGAGCGATCTTGGGTATGACAGTGTTGCATATAGTATAGCTGTACAGCAGGATAAGAGTGTTGTGCTTGCCGGTTTTGGTTCGTCCGGGCAGGGGAAAGATGTGATTGTCTGGAGTATATCAGGCGACAACGCACATTTGCTGTCCAGTGAGGATGAGGTGATATTGGACGCCGAACAGCAGATTGTATTGCGGGCATTGTCGCTGCGTGAGAGTGAGGAAATTGAGAGTGAAGATGATGTTCTGACGGAGCAACTGTCAGAATTTGTTGCACCACCTGTTATCACGGATATTGCCAGTGATGATGATATCGGTTATGCGGTAGTAGCACTGGAATCCGGACAGGTACTCACGGCAGGTTCTTCCGGCAATGGTACCGATAAGGATTTTGTTCTTGTCCGTTACACAAGCGAAAACATAACAGCAACACTGGCTGCAGGGAGTTCGGCGGGAGGTGTCGCAACAGGTGATCTCAGGGTGATTACCAGCCCGGTAGTTGATATTACACGGGTAGGTGCTGTAAGTGGCGGGACTGTCTTTATTACCACCAGCCTCTCGTGCGATACCTCGTGCACTGCACAATGGCCCACTGACGGTATCCTTGATCCTGTTGGCTATGACAGTTGCTACACCCCGTGCCAGGACAAACGCACTATCACGAGCAGGGGTGTTGTCTACGCTGTATATCAAAATCCGGTTTACAGGACGGCAGGTGAGGTAGATACAGGGGCGGATGACCCGGAGGACTCCGTTGGTGGATCACATATCTACGATACAGTTCGTTCAGGGCAGACAGAAGATGGCAGTGGGATCGGTTCATATGGAAGTGATATTCAGGAGATCACACCTAATATCACATATTATGTCAGGGCATATGCCATAACGGCCGACAATACGGTTGTTTATGGTAATCAGCTGACTTTTAAAACAGATGATGCCTGCTTTATCGCCACAGCCGCATATGGTACTCTTCTGGACGGTCATGTTACCCTCCTTCGTCAGTTTCGGGACGCCTACATGATGCCCTACGGCCTGGGAAGGAAGATTGTCGGCGTCTACTATCGTTTTTCTCCTGCAGTAGCCGATATTGTAAATGAAAATCTGTTGTTACGCGGTGTAGTACGGATAGCTTTGTGGCCGTTTGTCGGTCTGGCTCTGTTTATGCTCAAAGCTTCCTCGATAATAAAAATTATAGGAATTATACTGACTGCCTTTCTGGCCGGGTTTTGTCTGAGGTTGAAGGCCAGCAGTCACCAAAGTTGATGGACTCGTAAAAAGGTCACTCAAAGTCATGGATGGCTAAGTCAAAAAGTTTGATATACGAGGCGTAGTGTTTTTTATAGGTACTCGACCATACATATGGTATGTCGAGTGTCTGTAAAAAAACCTACAACGAAGGAGATCGGACTTTTTACGACGCCACCAAAGTTGATCATTATGCAAAAACAGCTACAAACTTCACGATGTGCAAAATCAGCGGCAGAGGCGGGCTTTACTCTTATAGAGCTTCTGGTGGTGCTGGTTATTATTGGTATTCTGGC
>DAOVUU010000132.1 GCA_030632405.1 Desulfobulbaceae bacterium
AACATGCAGGCAGAGCTGAATGACAAAGCTGAAAACGAATTGCTCAGAAAACAGGAAGAACTTACCACCTTCACTAAAGATCTTGAGAGATACCTCGTATCACTTCGCAACAGTTCTGTGTTGCACACCTACATTCGACATCCAGACAGAGAGAATCGAGCCACCGCCAATCAGCTTTTCTACGCAATCAGCAACACCAACTCCTCATTAATGCAGGTACGTTTTATTGATTTGGAAGGGATGGAAAAAATTCGAATCGACTGGAACACCGCAAAACAATGGCCGGAGATTATTGAGGAAGAAGATCTCCAGAATAAAAGCAATCGTTATTATTTTATCGAAGCATCACAGATTCCAGCCAATGGTTTCTGGTATTCCAACCTTGATTTAAATGTTGAACATAAAAAAATAGAAATCCCCTTTAAACCCGTCCTGCGTATAGCTTCACCAGTCTATATAGATCAACAGTTCAAGGGTATTGTCATCATAAACATTCATGCCAGAGGGTTTTTGCAGAAATTCAAAGAAAGCCCTTTTTTCAACATTGCTCTGGTTGATCATGAAGGCCACTACCTTCTCCACTACCAGGAAAAATTTTCCTGGTCTCGTTATCTTCAGACCGGTCACACGCTTGCAAAAGATTATCCTGACGAGGCATCAACCATTCTACAGGACACTGGTGGAACCCTGATATCTCTGGACAACCTGTACACAGCTTCCTTAGCATCTTTACTCAAGCAGGATCACGCCCACCTTCTTCTCATCCCGAAAAGCCAGGCCATTCAGGGGATGAAGCTGGAACGTCGACGGGCAATGTTTCTTATAATCGGTACGATCCTGCTGTTTTCCATCCCGCTCTCCCTTCTGATTTCCAGGATCCCGAGTAATTTAAACCAGAGAATTAACAGCCAGAATGCAACTCTGCAGGAAAAGGTTGATCTTATCGACCTAAATATTATCACCTCAACCACAGATAACAGAGGGGTGATCACAGACGTCAGCACAGCATTCTGTCAAATATCGGGTTTTTCCAAAAAGGAGCTCATTGGCCAGAAACCTCAAATTGTAAGACATCCCGATATACCGGTGGATGTAACGGAAAATCTGAGGAGAACCGTTCGAGCAGGTCAGACGTGGAAGGGTGAGTTACACAACAGGAGCAAGAATGGATCCTCATACTGGACCGACACAACTATCTTCCCCAAATATAACAATACAAACAACACTGTCAGCTACACAGCCATTTATCATGATTCCACCGACAAAAAGCGTATTGAAAGACTTTCCCTGACAGACGTACTTACCGGTCTTCACAACAGACGTTCCTTCAACGAAACACTGGATATAGAATTAAGCCGTGCCATGCGTGACAAAAAAATGCTCGGCTTTGCGATGCTCGATATCGATTACTTCAAGCAGTACAATGACCACTATGGTCATCAGAAAGGCGATGAGGTGCTCAGGGCCATTGGCCAGACCCTTAAACAGACCCTCGGTCGGAGTAGTGATTTTTGTTATAGACTTGGGGGCGAAGAATTTGGCGTCATCTTCTCAAACCTGTCAGCAACAGAGTCGCTCAATTTTACTGAAATTATCAGAAAATCAATTGAAAATCTCGCCATTGAACACCTTTGGGGCTGTGAAGGAAATGTCGTGACCGCCTCCTTCGGTCTCCTCTCCATTACTCCTGCTCCCGGGATAACCGTTGACACCATCTATCAAAAAGCGGACCAGGCGCTCTACCAGGCAAAAGAGGGCGGCCGCAACCGTGTCTCCACTGACATCCTGAGCCGATCAGGATAGATCCTGCGGCGAAAAGACTCTATTTCAACCACCCCTCTGCCGCGCCATGGCAGGCAACAGCAGTTTTACCATCTTCTTTTATAAGCTGAGGGACCTGCCTGAAACATATTTCTCTGGCGTAGGGACATCTGGTATGAAATACACATCCTGGAGGCAAATTGATGGGTGTAGGCACATCTCCCGGCAGCCTTGTATGGGAAAAGCGCTGGCCAAGTTTTGGTATGGCGGAAAGCAGAGCCTGGGTATAGGGATGGTTGGGATTGGAAAAGAGATGCTCTGTCTCACCAAACTCACAGAGTGATCCCAAATACATAACAGCAACTTTATTTGAGATATGCTCCACAACGGATAGATCGTGACTGATAAACAGATAGGTGAGATCGTTCTCCTGCTGAAGATCCATCAGCAGATTAAGAATCTGAGCCTGAATAGATACATCAAGAGCTGCAATCGGTTCGTCTGCTACGATAAAATCAGGGTCTAATGTAAGAGCCCTGGCAATGGAAATCCTCTGCCGCTGTCCACCGGAAAATTCGTGGGGAAACCGGTCCTGCCAATCAGGATCAATACCCACCTGTTTCATCACCTTGATGATTTTCTCTTTTACCTGTTCCCTCGTCATTGATGGGTGATGAAAATGAATAGGCTCACTCAGAATATCTTCGACCGTCATCCGCGGATTGAGAGAAGCGTAGGGATCTTGAAAAATCATCTGCATCCGGGTTCTGTAATACTTCAACTGTTTTTCGGAGAGCTGGTCTATGCGCTTGTCCTGATAATAAATTTCCCCACTATTGGGAGGATACAAACTCATAACAGTTCTGGCCAAAGTTGATTTACCACAACCCGATTCACCGACAACAGCGACCGTTTCACCCTTAAGAATATCAAAACTGATATCATTTACAGCTTTGACAATCACCTCCTGGCGACTGATGCGACCACCGGTAAAACGGAGTTGTTCCAGCCATCCACCAGAGATGTCAAAATATTTGACGAGATTGCGGATACTGACTAAAACATCGGTTTTCATGGATTCTATTCCCTTCTTCACTTAGCCTTCTAACACTTAGAGTTTTTTACAGGATTGTAACCCTCTCAGTGACTCTATTTTACCATATGGCAGGCAACCTGAATTCCACTCTGCTTTGTCTCCAGAGCAGGTCTTGTGGACCGGCATATCGCTTCAACCAGACTACACCTGTTGGAAAAAGGGCAACCTGGTGGAATTTTGGCAAGTCCTGGCATGACCCCCGGAATCTGATTTAATCTCTTTGACCTGGCAGCACGCTGCGGCAGCGCTCCCAGGAGACCGACCGTATAGGGATGTTGGGGGTCCCGGGTAATCAATGCGGTTGAGCCAAGTTCCACTATGGTTCCGGCATACATTACCGCAATTCTCTGGGTAACCTGGGACACCACGGCCAGATCGTGGGTAATAAGCATAAGGCCCATATTATCTGATTCGCACAGTTCAAGCATAAGATCAAGAATCTCGGCCTGGATAGTCACATCCAGGGCTGTAGTTGGCTCATCTGCAATAATAAGACTTGGATCGGTAAGAAGTGAAATAGCGATGACAATTCGCTGCCGCATGCCTCCTGAAAATTCATGGGGAAATTGTTTGAGCCGTTTTTCAGATGACGGAATATACACTTTTTTGAGTTTTTCTATACAAATCCGATCGGCCTCTGCTGTGGAGATCTGCCGATGTGCCTGGAGCGTTTCACGCATCTGCGAACCAATAGTCAACACAGGATTCAGCGTCATCATCGGATCCTGGAAAATCATGCTTATCTGATTTCCTCTTATCGAGCGCATCTCTTCATAGGTGCAGCTTGCAAGGTTTTTTCCCTGAAACTGAATTTCCCCTGAGGCGATGAATCCCGGCTTTGAGATCAGTTGGATAATGGAAAAGCCGAGAACCGATTTCCCTGCCCCGGATTCACCAACAACTCCCAGCCGTTCCCCTTCCTCTATGGTCAAACTGACATCGTTGATTGCTCGCAGGGTGCTCTTACGCAGGGCAAAATCTACATTGAGACGACTGATGGAAAGCAGTGTTGACACAGTTTATCCTTTGTACAGCTTGGGGTTCAGGTAATCCCGTACCCAGTCTCCAAGCAGGTTAATAACCAGAATAAGCAAAACCAGCAGGATACCGGGAAAAATCGTAATCCACCACGTTCCTGAAAAAATATATTCAAAGCCGGCGGTTATTAGTGAGCCAAGGGATGGTTTGGATTGAGGCATTCCCAGACCCAAAAAGGAGAGCGCCGCTTCACTCATAATGGCATTGGCCACCTGCACGGTGGAGATAACCAGAACAGGAGACAGGGTGTTCGGCAGAATATGTCGCCACATGATCCTGATCTTGGAGAGTCCTATAACCCTGGCGGCTTCCACATACTCCTTTTTGCGCTCAGCCAGTACCGATGCTCTTACTGTACGGGCGTACTGCGGCCATTCGGCAAGGCCGATAATTAGAATGAGCAGAGGGGCGGCAATTTTTTCATAGTTGGCCACGCCAAACATCATCTGACAGGTTGCACCGATAAAGATAGCAATCATATAGGTGGAAAATGATAGCTGAACATCTGCGATACGCATCAAGATGGTGTCAAAACGTTTGATATAGCCCGAGAGCAGTCCAATGATAATACCGATAAACGCCTGCAGAGCTACTGCTCCAAGACCGATAATAATGGATATCCGCATACCGTAAAGCATGGTGGAAAACATATCCCGTCCCATATCATCGGTGCCGAGTAGAAACTTTGCAGTCCCTTCATCTTTCCAGGCCGGGGGCAGCTCCGAATCCATTATGTCGATAGTCGTTTGATCATAAGGATCATGAGGAGCAAACAGTGGAGCTCCAAAGGCACTGATGACCAGAACAAGAAGGATGGCAAAACTCACATAGGCTACAGGATCACGAAAAAAATAGTAGACGAAGTCCGATTCTTTCAGCTGCCGCCATCTTAGAGACATATTATTTTCTCCCCGTCACACGGACCGTAGGGTTTACCAGCCCATAGATTATGTCTACGATGGTATTGACAACAACAAAGATGAAGCCCACCACAACGATATAGGAGACCATCAGCGCGGTATCAGCCCTTTCGACTGACTGGATAAACATGGAGCCCATACCCTGCCATTGAAAAACAGTTTCTGTCAGAATAGTAAAAGCGACCATGATTCCAAGCTGAACACCGCCAACGGTGATAACAGGCAGGAGAGTATTCTTAAAGGCATGAACGTACCAGACACGCTTTGCTTTGATGCCTTTCGCCCAGGCATATTTAACGTACTCTGACTCCAGCACCTCCATCATTTCTGAGCGAATCAGTCGAATAAAAAGAGGCAGCATGATAGAAGAAAGAGCGATGGAGGGCATGATCAGATGAAGTAAACCATCTTTAGTCAGCATCCCGCTGTTCCAGAATCCAAAAAGCTTCACCGTCTCTCCACGACCAAAAGACGGCAACCAGCCAAGTTCAACAGAAAAAATATAGATCAGCAGGATAGCGGTGAGAAATACCGGCATCGACACCCCCAGGATCGAGCCACTCATGATTATCCGGCTCCAGATATTTTTCGGATGTATCGCCGAATAAATTCCCAGAGGGATAGAGAGGAAAATAACAATCAATGAGGCACAGAAAACCAGCTCAAGAGTGGCCGGTGCCTTTGACATAATTACCTCGGTCACCGGTTTTTTAAAAAAGTAAGATCGTCCCAGATCACCATGCAGAGCGTCATTCAGAAAGCGGCCATACTGCATCAGGAATGGATCATTTAAACCAAGCTGCTGACGAATCTGTGCGCGTTCTACCGGGGTGACCCGCTCACCAACCAGTTCCCGTACCGGATCGCCAAAGTTGTGTTTAATAGCAAAACCGATAAAACTGATAACCACCATGACTATCAGTCCTTGAGCAATACGCCGTACAGTAAATGCGAACATAGTAGTAATGTCCAAGATGCAGAAGGATCCCAATCAGATGATTAGGATCCTTCTGTACTTTTTTATCCTGAATGGATGATGGTAAACAGTTATTTAATTACCAGGTCACCAAAGTAAGGAAAATTCATCACGTTGACAATGTCCCGGGTATTCATGTTATCTTTGGAAGCCCAGGAGAGGTTCTGCCAATGAAGAGGAATGTAGGCGGCCTCATCAAAGAGAATCTGCTCAATTTTCTGCAGCATTACAGAACGTTTCGCGTTGTCTGTTTCCGAACTGGAAGCAAGAGTCAGCTTGTCCACTTCTGCATTACAGTAATTTCCAGAGTTGTACTGGCCCCTGCCGGTCTCTTTGTTTGGACACATATAGAGGTATTCGTGGAAATTTGCAGAGTCTTCAGTATCAGAATGCCAGCCGATCATCTGAATATCACCGGCCTGGGCGTCAAACTGATCCCAGTACTGTGCTTTCGGCATAGTTTTGAGGCTTACTTTAATACCAATTTTACTCATCATAGTAGCAAAGGCCTGGGCAATTTTCTCATCGTTTACGTAACGATTATTGGGTGCAATCATTGTGCACTCAAAACCTTTTTCAAAACCGGCCTCTTTCATCAGCTCTTTGGCTTTAGCAAGATCAAAGCGAGGAGTAAGGGCCGGGTTGTGTCCCTGATAGCCCATAGGTGAATTCTGAGCCGCAGGGGTAGCAAATCCCTTCATGATTTTTTGGGCCACACCTACATTATTATAGGCATAGGCCATGGCAAGACGAACCTTGGCGTTGGTAAATTCAGGACGACGCTTCTGATTGAGCTGGAAGGTGATAATACGGGAACCGGACATGGTAACCAGCTTCAAACCATCGGTCTTGTCAATACGATCAAGGTCTGCAGGAGGAACACGCATGACAAAGTCAACATCACCTGAAAGCAGAGCCGCCACCCGGGTGGGAGCTGCAGAAATAGGGGTAAAGACTATTTCACTTACCTTTCCAGTGGTTTTATCCCAGTAAGCCGCAAACCGCTTAAAT
>DAOVUU010000042.1 GCA_030632405.1 Desulfobulbaceae bacterium
AAAGAGGCAATCCTTGAAGGTGAATTCAAGGGTGGAGAGCAATTGGGAGAACATGACCTTCAGGTTCGCTTCGGTGTGAGCCGCTCGCCACTCAGAGAGGCATTCCGGGAACTGGAGAAGGTTGGCCTCGTTGATATCATCCCGCGAAAAGGATCATTTGTAAGACGCATAAGCCGCAAGGAAATTGAGGAGAATTTCCCAGTCCGGGCTACTCTTGAGGGACTCGCTGCCAGGCTGGCTGCCAAAAACATGACAGAGAAGGTGCTGGATCATTTGACTGAAATTTTGCGGGAAATGAATACAGCTGCCAAGTCCGGGAATACAAAAGAATATTATACCCAGCATCTCCGATTCCATGAAACATTTATCGAGCGTGCAGAAAATGAACTTCTTGTAAATACGCTTAGGAATCTTCGTATGCAAAGTCTTTGGCACCGGTTTTCATATCAATATTACCAGGAAGATTTCAAGAATTCGTTCAGAGTGCATCAAGAGATTTTAAATTCATTCAAGGAACCGGTCATAGATCCGGAAAAGATAGGATCCCAGGTAGAACACCATATAAATGCAGCACTGGATAGTTTTTTAATCTACCTCGAGAACTTTGAACAAAATTGACACTGAATGTGCTGTTTTAACCTGAATACTCATCTGCATTAAATTAAAAGGAGTTACCTATATGGCAACAGGTTTTTCTCTTACGAAGATACCGGGTGTGAGATTTCTGCAGACAAAGTCCCGCACCAGAGGGTGGCCTTATATCGCCTCCTGGGCTCACAGAATTAGCGGGGTCATGCTGATTCTCTATGTGCTGCTGCATATTCTCACCCTCTCTGCCTTGAAAAATCCGGATGATTTTGACAATAAAATAAAATTTTATGCGTCAATATTGCCAGTTTTCCTTGAGTGGCTGCTGGCCGTGCCGGTAATCTATCATGCGTTGAACGGTGGCCGTTTGATACTCTATGAGATTTTTGGAAATCGGCAGGATAACCTTATCCTTCAGTGGCTCCCCGGGATATCTGCTACATATATGTTACTGCTTGGAATCTTTATGGTTATGGGAAATCAGGCAGTTTCAGCGATTCTGTTCTGGACATATATTGCTGCAGCCAGCGTTTTTATAAGCTACCTGACAGTCATGAAAATCAGACATTCCGGTGCTTCGAAACTATGGAAAATGCAAAGAATTTCTGCTGCTTTTCTCTTTTTGATGATTCCGGCACATATGCTTTATATGCATCTTGATCCTTCAATTGGCCGGGATTCCTCTGTAATCATAGCTCGAATGAATAATAATTTTATTAAATTGATTGATCTGATGCTGCTCATCTCAGTTCTTTATCATGGTGCATACGGTATCATTGAGATCAGCCGGGACTATGTTTCATCCCACCGGGTTCAGGCTGCCTGCACAGCGACTATAATGTTAATTGTGGCTTTTTTTGTATGGATCGGCATGAAATTGACCGTTTTGATTTAACCGGGAGCAGGTATGAGTACAACTTTTAAAATACAAACAACTACCCACTGTGACGTCCTCATTATTGGCGCCGGAGGGGCCGCGTTGCGCTGTGCTGCGGAAATCCTGGAAAAAACTCCGGACGCTGACGTCATAGCCCTGACGAAGGTTTCTCATCCTCAGAAATCACATACGTCAACGGCCCAGGGGGGGCTTGCCGCAGTTGATCCGAAAGACCCACTGGATTCTACCCTGTTTCACATGTTTGACACCTGGAAAGGATCGGACTGCACGGCTGATCAGAATGTTGTTAAAAAAATATGCGAATCTGCCTGGGAGCAGATACTCTGGCTTGAAAATCGGGGAATGCATTTCTCGCGTGATCCGCAGGGGCAGCTGAGCAAGAGAACATTCGGTGGGCATACCAGAAATTTTGGGGAAACTTCAGTTCACCGGGCAGTATTTGAGGCGGACCGTACCGGGAAAGGTATCATGGATACCGGTTGGGGAGAAACTCTAAAGAGGGGAATCACCTTTATCAACCAATGTCTGGCTGTGGAATTGCTTATTAAGGATAAACAATGCGGCGGTTGCGTTGTTTATAAGCAAAAAGAGGGCGAATTTATTCGAATCCTTGCCAAAGCGACCATCTTTGCCAGCGGCGGCAGCGGTCAGGTTTTCCAGGTAACCACTAACTGTCGTCAGAATACAGGCGACGGCCTGGCCCTTGCACTTGAAAGTGGCTTACCGGTCATGGACCCTGAAGCGGTTCAATTTCATCCAACCGGTATTGTCGGACCGGGTATCCTTGCAAGTGAAACACTACGTTCCGTTGGTGGTATTTTAAGGAATCAGGCTCTGGAACCATTTATGATCAACTACGCCCCCAAAATGAAAGAACTTGCTCCAAGAGATATGGTGGCCAGAGCAATAGAGTCTGAGATTCGTGAGGGCCGGGGTATTCTGAATCCCGACCATAATATTCCCCACGTGTGGATTGACCTGCGGCATTTACCCGACGAGGTACATGAAAAGCAGATTCCAGAAGTATCCAGTTTTTTTAAAAGGTATGTAAATCTTGATCCCAAAAAGGAACTCTGTCCGGTTCGACCGAGCAATCATTATCACATGGGGGGAATACCGACCAACGAGTTTGGAGAAGTCCAGAACGAACAGCAGGAAACTATTGCCGGCTTATATGCAGTAGGAGAATGTGCTGCCGCAAGTTTTCATGGTTTCAACCGACTGGGCACTAATTCCATACTGGAATTAATTACCATGGGAAAACTTGTGGCAGAACGGGTTGTCGAACATATAAAAGATGAACCTAAGAGTAGACTCGATATAGGAGTGGATCAATTCGCTAAACGTTTTTCAAGATATATGGGTGCTACAGGTGGAGACAGTCTCGGAGAGTTACGAAACAAAATGCGTTCGGTTATGACCGAAAAAGTCAGCGTTTTTCGAACTGAAACCGGCATCAAAGACGCCATTGAAACACTTAATGAACTTAAAGAACGGGCAGACAACACCGCTATCGCAGGACGTGGGCTGGCCATGAATCAGGAGCTGGTTCAGCGCTGGGAACTTGACAATCTTCTTGCGGTCTCCATGGTAATATGCCTTGCTGCTCTTGACAGAAAGGAGTCCAGAGGCGCTCATTTCCGGGACGATTATCCAGTTCGAAAAGACGATTTCAATTACCACACTCTGATTTCAATGGTCGAATTTGGTACACCGGAACTGGGCCGCAGGGAAGTTGATATGAGTGTTTTTAAGGCTGGAGGAGAACGCTACGAAATGTTTGATATTATAGAAAGAAAATATTGACAAGATAGGTGATGAGCATGACATCAACGTACGATATTACCCTGAATGTGCATCGATATGATCCTGATAAAGAAAGAAAATGGATACAGACGTATCAGCTGGAGGCCGGTCGGATCATGCGATTTGTAGATGTCCTGCGCAAAATCAATGATACGGATGATTCAACACTGGCATGGGGATCATCATGTGAACATGGGCAATGCGGTACATGTTCCATGAAAATTAACGGCAAGCCACTTCTATCCTGCGAATTACTTGTTGAAAATGCTGTAAAATACTTTGGCACGACCACATTTACGGTTGAGCCGCTGGACGTGGCTCCGGTGGTCAGAGATTTGGTTGTTGACACAGAAAAGGCCTACGAACGGATAGACCGCGTTAAACCGTATATTATCAATCCGGTATTACAGGACGAAGATGAGATGGAACATCAGATAAGTCCGGAAACATTGGAACGGTATGTCGATGCCACCCGCTGCATAAATTGTTTCTGCTGTGTTTCTGCCTGTATCAGCAGTCATGAAAATTTCCTTGGGCCAAATGCGATGCTGGCAGCAATAGTGCGAATTATGGATCCAAGAGAACAGGAAAAACAGGAACGGCTGGATTGCCTGTACAGTGCAGATGGCGTGTATAGATGCCATTCCTCCCAGGCCTGTTCGTTTGTCTGCCCTAAAGAAATTGATGTCGCACATTTTATAGCTCTGGCCAAAGAGGGCGCACTTTAGCATATTAAATCACCTGCTCGTCGGGGGAAAATTTTTTATAAAAAACCAGGGAGAAAGATATGGAATTAACCCGGGAGATAGCCAGATTATGTTATGATTTGTCATTTGATGACCTCGATCCAGATGTAATTGATCGTGTGAAATACCTGCTGCTCGATTATCTGGGAGTAGCCATAAGAGGAGCAGGCACAGAATCATCTGAGCCTGTTCACAGCTTTCTTGCAAAACGGCAGGGTTCTGTCAGAGATGTCCCGGTCATTGCGACTGACTTACGGGTTGACGCACCTTACGCAGCCCTTGCTCTTGGTACGGCAGCACACTCTCTGGAACTGGATGATGTTGTCAATGCCGCCTCTCTTCATCCGGCTGTTTCGGTGATGTCTGCAGCACTGACAGCCGGATATACAGTCGGGTGTTCAGGAAGAGAACTCATTGAAGGTATAGTTGCCGGGTATGAAATTATGGTGAAACTGGGTGTTGCACTGGGGCCTGCCGCCCATTACGCAAGAGGGTTTCATCCCACAGGAACATGCGGTACCCTTGGCGCCGCTGTTGCAGCTGCAAAAATTCTGGGCCTAGACCAATACGGCATGATCAATGCCATGGGAATTGCCGGCAGCCAGGCAGCCGGCTCCATGGAATTTTTGGCAGATGGTGCATTTACAAAACGTTTCCATGGTGGCTGGTCTGCTCACAGCGGTTTAGTGGCAGCTCTGCTGGCCGGGGAAGGCTTTAGCGGACCGGCAACCATAATTGAAGGGAAATTTGGATTTCTACATGCCTATTCGCCGGTATCTGATGCGGCTAAGGTTCTTGATGGCTGGGGGACTCCCTACGAGATCATGAATACAAGTATTAAGCCGCACGCCTGCTGTCGTTATAAACAAGGGGCAATTGACTGCATTTTAAAGATTGTCAATGACAATGCTCTGTCTCCGGAAGATATTGCAGAGGTGGAAATAAGTATCCTGAAGGCTGGTTTCGCCCTTGTGGTGGAACCGCGTGAGCTAAAGCTGGATCCTAAATCTATCGTTGACGCGCAATTCAGTATGCCTTTCGGAGCAGCTGTAGCAATAATAAAAAAGAATGCTTTTTTAGATCAATACTGCATGGAAAACATCAATTCCGATGATGTGAAAAAAATGATGCCACTCATTCATTGTACGGAAGATCCAGATATAGAAAAAGATTTTCCAAGAAAATGGCCTGCAAAAGTTACTATCACCACAAAAGATGCACAAATCCATTTTGCCCAGGTTGAATATCCGAAAGGAGACCCTGAAAATCCATTATCCTGGGAGGAGATAATCCAAAAACACACATTGCTTACCGCACCCGTGTTTTCGGAGGATAAATGTACTGCGATTGTCAGCTCGGTACGCAATCTTGAAAAAATGAAGGATGTTGTCAATTTGATGGAAGATTTAAGAAAATAAGGGGAATGCATAATGATTAAGGGACTGGAAGGGGTTAAAGTTGTAGAAGTAGGCGGAGCGTTTGCCATGCCTCTCGCAGGTATGCTTATGGGCAGCTGGGGTGCAGAAGTTATCCATGTTGAACCACCAAAACGAGGTGACCTGCAGAGACATCTGCTGGATGCCGGAATGGCAGGCTGGGCTAAACCTCACCCCGTTAATTACATATGGGAGCATGTGGACCGAAATAAGAAAAGCCTGACTGTTAATCTGGGATCAGAAGAGGGTCAGGAAATCATCCATGCTCTAATGAAAAAAACGGATGTGTTTCTGAATAATCTTCGTCCCTATGAAATGGAGAAGTTTAACCTGACATATCAGACCCTGTCCGCCATTAACTCTAAAATAATTTATGCTAATTTAACCGGCTATGGCCAGCGGGGCGCCGAAAAAAATGTCGGTGGATATGACTCAGTCGCCTTTTGGGCACGAAGCGGAGTTATGGATCTGATGCATGAGATGGAGAATGCCCCTAATATTTCCAGGCCGGCTTATGGTGACAGCATAAGTTCCCAGACTCTTCTGGCAGGAGTTATGGCAGCCCTTTTTATCCGTGAAAGAACTGGCCAGGGGCAGGAAGTTGAAACTTCTCTTTTCAACACGGCAACCTTTGCCCTCGGAACTGATATAACCGGCTGCCTCATCACCGGAGAAGATTCAATCCGGCCATCCCGTCGAAACATTGGAAATCCAATCAGAAATATCTATCCCACCAGTGACAACCGTTGGATAATGCTGGGCATGACAAATTCCCAGCATTACTGGCCTGCTTTCTGTAAGGCCGTTGGTCGGTCTGATCTTACTGAAAATGTTAAATTTGCCACCCAGGAAAAACGCTCGGAGAATGCAACTGAGCTGGTTTCGTTAATTGAGGAAATATTCCAGGCCAGAAGTTATGATCAGTGGCAGGATATCCTGAGCAGTAACAAACTGGTCTGGTCTCCAGTAAAAACACCTCTTGAGGTAACTCGAGACGAGCAGGCCATCGCCAACGAATTCTTCACCGACTGGAATCATCCCACATATGGCAAAATAAAAATGCTCAACAATCCTATAAAACTATCGAAAACCCCAGCTGAAAACAGATGTAAAGCTCCTGAGCTTGGTGAACATACGGATCAGGTCCTTAAAGAACTTGGATATAGTCAGATTGATATCAACGCGATGAGGGGAAAAGGGATAATTTAAGAAAATTATCCCTTTTTGATTCCCATATTGTTTCTGACAGTTTGGCTTGCTTTTTGGGATCAGAAGAGGTAGTTATTAACACCCGGCAATTTTCAATTTCAGGTTATTCTGCTGATTTTTGATGCCGTTCCGATCGACGATTCTATCTAAAACAGGTGGTATACAGTTTTGGCTGTGTCGAGGTCTAGATTTCACCTATAGCACAGCTACTGCTCAGAGTAGCCCGACTCTATGGGTGTTTTTATTAAACGATTTAAGGAGGAGTTAGTATGTTTCATAAGGTTACAACAATCCTGGCAGTATCAGCAGTATCAACAATGCTTGCCATTGGCTCTGCAATGGCAGCCCCGATCACCATTAAGTTTTCCCATGTTGTAGCGGAGAACACACCGAAAGGCCAGATGTGCAACAAATTCAAGGATCTCGTTGCAGAACGCCTCGGTGGTAAAGTTGTCGTAGAGGTTTTTCCAAATTCACAGCTGTTTGGTGACAATAAGGTACTCGAAGCAATGCTTCTTGGCGATGTCCAGCTCGCTGCCCCAAGTCTGTCAAAATTCGGTCGTTATACCAAATCTCTGCAGCTGTTCGATCTACCCTTCCTGTTCAAAGATATAGAAGCAGTTGAGCGATTCCAGAAAAGTAAAGCCGGCCAGGATCTGCTTCTGGCTACTGAGAAAAAAGGTTTGATTGGCCTGGGATACCTGCATAACGGTTTAAAGCAGCTTTCTTCCAGCAAGGCACTGAGAGTACCAGGGGATGCGAAAGGTCTCAAGTTCAGAATTCAGTCTTCTGACGTTCTGGCAGCCCAGTTCAAGGCTATTAAGGCCACCCCGTTGAAAAAGCCTTTCTCAGAAGTTTTCACCCTGCTGCAGACTAAAGCCATTGATGGGCAGGAGAATACCTGGTCTAATATTTATTCAAAGAAATTTTTCGAAGTTCAGCCGTACATTACCGAAACAAATCATGGTCTGATCGACTATCTGGTAGTAACATCAGTGGAATTCTGGAAGGGTTTGCCTGAAGATATCAGAACTGAGGTTAAAAAAGCTCTTGATGAGGCCATCGCCTTTGGTAACGGTGTCGCCGCCGATAAAGCAAAAGGTGACAGACAGACCATCGTCGACTCCAAGCGCAGTGAAATCCTCAGTCTGACTGCAGAAGAGAGGGGGCAGTGGGTAGAGGCAATGAAGCCTGTCTGGAAAAAGTTTGAAAAAGAGATTGGTAAAGATCTGATCGACGCCGCATATGCTGCAAATAAGTAAAAACACGATCTGAACCAAATGTTTGGTCTTGCGGGCAGGTTATCTCAGCTGAGGTAACCTGCCCCGCTGATTATTCATCCCTGCCGTCGTAACTCCCCTGTTCATATTCTCTCTGTTCTTCTAATCGCCGACACTTTTTTCATTGTTGGCTACTTCAATCAGATTCTTATCAGGGTCTCTAAAATAAAAAGAAATAATCTGACCCGTTGCACCTGTTCTTACTACAGGGCCTTCGATTATTTTAACCCCTCTGCTCCGCACATGGGCCATAGCATGATTCAGTTCTGTAGTGGTGATAAAACATACATCTCCTGATCCCGGAACAGGCCGGTTCGCTTTCGGCTCAAACTCTTTACCCTGTTGGTGGAGATTGATTTTTTGATTGCCAAATTTCAATGTTGTTCGTCCTTCACCAAATGTTTCCGGGATCATACCGAGAACTGACGTATAAAATTTTACTGTTACATCAATATTTTTTACTGTGAGAACAAGGTGATCAATATTTGAAATATTCATGTTTCCCCTATATAATGGTGAAGCGGATTAAAGTCACATTCCTGCTCTAAACCTGTTCATATACGGCCTGATATTGCAACCGGCAGCGGACGTAAATGAGCATAAAAAAAGGTATTCTTATAGTGATCAAAGAAAATTTCCATGGTGTTTTCCCGTATCTGGTATCTCCCATTGATACTTCAGGAGAGGTAAAGTGTGACGTTTTAGAGCAGTTGTGCGAGGATCTCATCTCAGTTGGCGTCCACGGATTAACACCTTTAGGATCAACCGGGGAATTTGCCTATCTCTCCTGGCCTCAGCGGCAACGTATTGTAGAAGTTGTAATCAAAGCTGCCAAAGGCCGTGTCCCTGTAGTGGCCGGAGTAGCTTCAACGACCATTACCGATGCTGTTACACAGGCCCGCACCTTTGAGCAACTTGGTTGCGACGGTATACTTGCGATACTTGAATCCTATTTTCCAATATCCGAAGACGGTGTTTATGCATATTTCAAGGCAATTGCAGAAGCAGTGTCTATTCCGATAGTTTTGTACACCAACCCCAGCTTCCAGCGATCGGACCTCTCCATTCCGGTAATCGAAAGACTGAGCCATATTTCAAACATCCGCTATCTTAAAGATGCTTCCTCCAACACTGGACGCCTTCTTTCCATTCTCAACTGCGTTCAGGGGCGGATGGAAATCTTTGCGGCTTCTGCACATATTCCTGCCTGCGTAATGCTCCTTGGTGGCGTTGGATGGATGGCAGGACCTGCTTGCATAGCACCAAAGCAGAGTGTTGAACTGTATGAGATATGTCGGCAGGGCGCCTGGGAAGAGGCAATGAAACTTCAACGTAGTCTTTGGATTTTGAATCAAAGCTTTGTTAAATATAATCTTGCCGCCTGTATAAAGGGTGGACTTGAACTTCAGGGGTATTCTGTAGGTTCCCCGCTATTACCACAGTCACCCCTCTCTCCTGAAGGGTTTCTTGAAATAAAGCGTGCTTTGGTTACCATCGGTGCGCTATAAGCCACCTATTAATTTAAAGTTGTCGTGTTTCAATCCCTTCTGCGGCAACTGCAGTTTTTATTTCTCCAATAGCCACCTCTTTTCTGTGAAAGATACCCGCAGCAAGAGCTGCCTCCACCGATGTTTCTTTAAAGACCTCAACGAAATGTGAACTCTTTCCTGCACCACTGGAGGCAATTACAGGAATAGAAACAACCTCTTTCACCATTTTGATCAATTCCAGATCAAAACCATTATTTGTTCCATCCTTGTCAATGCAGTTCAATAATATTTCTCCACAGCCAAGTTTCTCGCATGCGGTTACCAGTTGAATAACATCGACATCTCTTCCCTCTCTACCACCTTTTACGGTACACTGATACCAGCAGTACCGTTCACCGCTCGGGCCGTGATAAGCTGTTTTAATCGTTGCATGGGAGGTGTCCTCGGGGTTGCTGACATAGACCCTGCGAGGATCAACCGAAATGACAACTGCCTGGGCACCATAAACGGTTGAAATCTGCTCTATGGAACTCAGGCCGGTTTTCTCCCCTGAAAAAAGATAATCTTCCACTGTATAAACCGCGTCACTGCCTATGGAAACTTTATCTGCCCCGGATCGAAAATAGAGAGAAGCCACATCAAGGGAGGAATAACACTGCCCAGCAGCATCGGTAAATTCTTTTATACCTCCTCCGATGGTCAGAGGGACAAAGACATTTTCAGAAGTTCTTTTTAAAACCTCGAGCATCGGCTGATCCTGCATGGGGAAATCTCGAAAACCTGTAATATTAAGAAAGGTTATTTCATCTGCCCCTTCTTCATAATATCTTTTGGCAAGTTCAACAGGTTTACCTAAATTACGCACCTCTCCCTTCTCTTTGACATCGTATTGATCTCCCTTGGTAACGACGAGGTCTCCTGTATTATTACTGCGAACATCCAGACAGGCAATAATTCTCTTCGCTATTTTTGTCTTTTTATTTTCATCGTCTATGGTCTTTACAGACTGCAGTGGAGAATCGTCACGGGGCCTAAGATAATTTTCGATCATCTTCAGACCGACAGGTCCACTTTTTTCGGGATGAAACTGGAATGCGGTGACGTTTCCTTTCATAACCGCCGAGACAAAGTTAATTCCATAGTCTGTAGTTGCAAGAAT
>DAOVUU010000012.1 GCA_030632405.1 Desulfobulbaceae bacterium
AAGAAGATGTTCGAAAAGGAATATCTCCGCCAAAAACTGAATCTACATGATAATAATATTTCCAAAACCGCCGATCAGGTCGGTTTGGAACGTAGTCATTTACATAAGAAGCTCAAATCTCTTGAAATAATAAATTGATAAAGGAATTACTATGCTTTTCCCAGATTACAGACCACGCCGCCTGCGTAAAAATAAAATTTTTCGTGCCCTTATTCAAGAAACTCACCTGACCCCATCACAACTTGTCTATCCACTTTTTATAGTGCCCGGTAAAAATAAGAGAGAAGAAATAACCTCTATGCCGGGCGTTTTCCGTGTGAGTGTAGATCAACTCGAAAAAGAAGCCAGAAAATGTATGGAACTTGGAGTAAATAGTGTCATTCTTTTCGGGTTACCGGAGAGAAAGGATGCTATGGGCTCCGGGGCTCATAAAAAAGATGGCATCATCCAGACCGCTATTAGAGAATTGAAGAGAAAAGTGCCGAAACTCCTGGTGATCACAGATGTCTGCCTCTGTGAATATACCGATCATGGCCATTGCGGCTGCATTATCAATAAAGAGGTGGACAACGATGCCACTCTGGAAATTCTCGCCAAAACTGCCCTTTCCCACGCACAGGCAGGTGCCGACATGGTTGCCCCTTCTGATATGATGGATGGAAGGGTCGCTGAAATCAGAGCTGTACTTGACGAAAATAATTTTGAGTCAATACCGATCATGTCCTATTCAGTCAAATATGCCTCTGCCTTCTACGGCCCATTCAGGGAGGCGGCAGACTGTACACCACAGTTCGGTGACCGACGAAGTTATCAAATGGATCCTGCAAACAGTAGAGAAGCACTCAGGGAAGCTACTCTTGATGTTGACGAAGGTGCCGATGTCCTGATGGTTAAACCGGCAGTTGCCTACCTGGATATTATTTCAAAATTGAGGGACGAATTCGATCTACCCATTGCTGCCTACCATGTAAGTGGTGAATATGCCATGATTAAAGCTGCAGCTGAAAAAGGGTGGATTGATGGTGACAGGGTAATGGAGGAGACACTTCTATCAATAAAACGGGCAGGAGCAGATATTATAATTACCTATTTTGCCAAAGATATGGCGAAGATTCTAAAGCAGCGGCTATAAGGATCGAGCACCGTAACAGCGGTAAGGAAGACGGCATAAGTACCTTGGTGGTGAATTTTATGTTCATAATTTTAAAACCCCTTTTCCTTTTTCCTGTTTTTTATGACAGACTTTCAGGAGTAAGGTACTAATCGGAATTATGCGTTTTTTCCACAAAATCCACACCACGCATACAGCAGCTGCACCCATTACATCTGCCACGACATCTCCAAAACTGACAAAACGATCCGGAATAAAGGATTGATGAAATTCATCTCCAATGCCATAAAGGATGCAGACAGTCATGGCCAGTAAACTGGCCATGACCTTTCCTTCATCTTTTTTAAATTGCGGATAAAATGAATAGGAAGCATACAGCACAGCAGCGGCCAGCAAAGCGTATATTGCCATATGAGCCAGCTTATCAAACAAGAATATAGACGGCATATACAAACTGTCCCCAGGCTGGTGGGAGAGATAGAAAATAGTCCCCATAACAGTAATCAAGGGAACCAGAGGAATAATTCTGTTGAGAGCTTTTATCATAATTCAGGTGAAAATCACGGGCTGGGCAGATGCACTTCACTAAGTTGATCTTTTGAGAATTTCTTCCTGATCCGACGGATGGCAGCACTGATTTCCAGGCTGGGGGCATCAGATAACAACTGAACACTCTTATCTGAATAGGCCGTCAGCTCAAGTTGTTTATTTTTAAAATCAAACATATGACTCCAACTGACCTCAATGGTTTCCGGGTTTTCATCGATAGGCGGTTCTAAGGCCTCCCCATTCCTGGCTACCTGGATACAGTCAGAACCGGTCATCTCAAGCACCCAGGCATCACCCTCACTGGTAGAGTAGAGGAAAAACACGCCAAGTTCACTATTTGTTTTTCTTTTCTGAACCGCCTGTTCCTGAATCTCCCGAACACTATTCATCAGGGTCAATTTCAACCTTTGATCGGGAGAAATCTCAGGTTTTGCAGTCTGGACCAGCCCCGCGCAGCAATGCTTATATTTTTTCCCGCTGCGACATGGACACTTTTCATTTCTACCTATCTTTGCCATCGGTTATACCATCCAAGAGTCTTAAGGTGAGTTTAGCAGGCCTGTTATGAACATTTACTATATCCGCAATCGTGGCATGTTTCACATCCCTCTTCGAAACGAAGCATCCCGGAACACTCAGGACAGGTTGTAGCAAATCCCTTTTGAGTGCCAGCCATGAAAGATTTAAACAATTTACTCAATTGAGCTGGCAGGTCAAGCATATGCCCACTTGATCTGTCAAGTTGTTTGATAATTTCATCCACGGGAACATTAAAGCGAAGTGCCAGGGAGACCAGTCGACAGGCAGTAGTCCACATGGTGGATTTATCCTTGAGGTCAACACGGTTGTCGAAGGGAAATTTAGCAAACACTTCCATAGGTTTCTCATCTTCATCAAAACAGACGATGATATATACGGATTTCTGGTGCTGATCTTTTACCCGATACCGTTTGGCGTCAAGGGTATCCGGCAGGATCTGTTTCACCGGCCCATGCTCGGAAACTATGGCTGTTTTATCCTTTTCAGAAGACTCTTTGGTGTTGAGCACCTGGGATTCCCGTGACCCGTCACGATATACAGTCAACCCCTTACAACCCAGCTTATAACCGGTAATATAGGCGAGTTTAACCTCATCCCGGGTTGCACTGCCTGGAAGATTAATGGTCTTTGAGATTGAAGAATCGACACCGGTTTTCTGCAATACGCCCTGCATTCTAATATGATCTTCAGGTCTTATATCCTGCGCTGTGCAAAATACTGCCTGCCATTTTTCCGGTATCTCCTCATGCCCCATAACCGTTCCAGTGTCGGCAACCTTGCTCATGAGCTCTTCTGAGTAGAACCCTTCGGCTCTGGCTATCTGTTCAAAATGCTTATTCACCATAATCAATCTGTCACCATCCATGACATGCTTTACCATTACAATGGAAAAATATGGTTC
The DNA here is from genome assembly GCA_030632405.1 of Desulfobulbaceae bacterium. Lineage (GTDB taxonomy): Bacteria > Desulfobacterota > Desulfobulbia > Desulfobulbales > Desulfocapsaceae > Desulfomarina. Next base: position 3,102 of record DAOVUU010000012.1, read on the forward strand.
ACAGCCGGAGGCGCAATCGGCAATCATCGAAACAGTCCCTGTTGGTTGAATGGAGGTAAGGGCCGCATTTCTCCTGGGAAGGTAGCTGTTAAAAGCAGGATCGTAGGCAGGAAAAGGTTCTTTTTGCTGGGCCAGCAGAACAGAACAATCTTCCGCATTATCGCGAATAAACTGCATGATTTTTCCTGAAAGTTCCCTGCCCTCTTCACTGCCATAAGGAATGGCTAGCTGAATGAGCAGGTCATGCAGTCCCATAATCCCCAGACCTATCTTTCTGGTCTTCAGGGTCATCTCTTTAATTTCCGGAATTGGAAATCGATTGCAATCGATCACAGAATCAAGAAAAAATGTGGCATCATAGACAACTTTCTTCAACCTCTCATAATCAACATCACCATTTATAACAAAATTAGCGAGATTAACAGAACCAAGATTACAACTCTCATACGGCAGCAACCACTGTTCACCACAGGGATTAGTAGCCTCAAAATCACCCAGTTGAGGGGTTGTATTACTTTTATTAGCAGTATCTATAAACAGAACGCCCGGTTCACCATTGTGCCAGGCAAGATCAATTATTTTTTCAAATACATCCCGGGCATTTAAACTTCTGGCAACATGACCATCCGATGGTTCTATCAGGTCATAATCCGCATCATCCTCAACAGCCTTCATAAAAACATCGGTGATGCCGACACTGAAGTTAAAATTGTTGAATTTATTCTGATCCTCTTTGGCAGAAATAAAATCCAGCACATCCGGGTGATCGATTCTTAAAACTCCCATATTGGCACCACGACGTTTTCCACCCTGTTTAATGGTTTCTGTAGCTGCATCAAAAACCGCAGCAAATGAGAGTGGCCCCGAAGCCACACCCTGGGTTGATCGTACGGACGCATTTTTTGAGCGAAGACGGGAAAAGGAATAACCGGTTCCCCCCCCGGTTTTATGGACAAGAGCACCATTACGAATCGCAGTGAAGATGCCGTTCATTGAGTCTTCAATCGGCAACACAAAACAGGCGGATAACTGGCCTAAATCAGTACCGGCATTCATTAAACAAGGAGAATTAGGCAGAAAATCCATATGATAAATCATATTAAAAAAATCCTCCCGAAGCTGCTCGTAATTATCAGCTCCTGTCTCAACCACAGCCACACTGTCGGCCACACGGCGAGCAAGTGTTTCCCAGGTTTCTATGCAGTCACCATTAGAATCTTTTAAATAATAGCGTCTGGCCAATACGGTTTCTGCAGTCGTTGTCAATACCTGTTTGGTCAAATCAGGGGTCATATAATTCCTCTCTCTGGATAAAACTAAATATAATTCGGGCAGTTTCTCACTGATGGATGTGTGCAATTCAGCGAATAAATTCTGCTCTGGGATGGGAAAATAAAGGCTAAATACGATATATCTGAATACACGTTTATACACAACATTTATGGTACACTCAAGACTTATCTACAACATATAGTGCTATTTATATAAACATGCACAAATATCAAGGGATGCAGAAAGAAATATTTTTTTCAATATATTTTTTCAAATTAGGTCTTTTTTTTACTTGATATCCACTTCAATTTATAAAGCGCGCCCGCGGATAAAAAAACTGCACAGCGGAACATCTCATCCTCTGCCAAAAAGATGTGATTTTCATCCTGAAAAATAAACGATAATAAATTTTTAAAAGGACTAACTATGACATGGTTACTAATTGGGAAGCGAGCCAACTGCAGTAATGCACCAGGAGGTTCTCCGAGAAACTAAAAACACTGCATCATAAAGACCTCACATCGTGTGAAGTCTTTATGATATTATTCGTCAAATCTTACTGCTGCACAACATTTGCAGCTGCAGGTCCTTTGGGACCGTCAACCACATCGAAGGTTACGCGTGCACCTTCTTCCAGAGATTTAAATCCATCCGCCTGAATCGCTGAGTGATGTACAAAAACATCCTTGCCACCATCCTGCTCAATAAAACCAAAACCCTTTGAATCGTTGAACCACTTTACTGTTCCTTCAGCCATCTTGTACTACTCCTTTGTACTTGGTTCCCAGGGGAACCACTTTGTTATAAAGCCGAGGCATCTTCTGATACTTCGACTGGGAGCCTGGTTACCCAGGCAAAATCGGTTGTCAATACTATTTCGCATCCCCTGTGCTTGGTGTCAAGAGAAAAAACATTTTCGTTAATCCTTTCGGCCGAAGCAATAAATCCCAAAGCAGCTTTACCAGCCCACTAAAAGAACATTTGTACTGGTGAGCGAGGCGGGATTCGAACCCGCGACTTCTGGCTTCGGAGGCCAACGCTCTATCCAGCTGAGCTACCCGCCCACATAAGGCTCAAAACCTTAATCTACTCCTGCCCCTCTATTTCACTTTTTTCTAAAATTAACCTTATGAAATAAGAAGGATAAGAGATAGCTTCTAACAGGTTCAAAAAGAAAAAGCGAGAATAAGATTCCTTATTTGTACTTTTCAAGATAATCCTCCCATTCAAGAGGCAGCATACTTTTCTTTTTATTATTGCAATCCTTACATGCTGGTACCAGATTGTTTTTTGTACTGCGTCCTCCACGTGCCAGTGGTACCAGATGATCCATTGTAAGATCCCGGTAGGCCATTTTCCTGCTGCAGTAGTAACAAAGCCCGGAAGCGGTCTTCTGCTGCCACCATCGCGTTTTACGGATTTCCCGGGCTTTTGCACGTTCGGTACGTTTTTCAGTATCATCCAGTTCATCAAAATCAAAGATTTCCTTCATAATTTAAACGAGATCACCCAGTAGAAGAGAACGCATAGCGCCAATAAGATAGAGAGATCCTCCGATGACAATGAGATCTTTGTCTGTTGCTTTACTCTGGGCAAGAGCCAGTGCCTCTATTCCTTCAGACACACAATTTGCACTGACCTTCTTTTCATCGGGCAGATACGAATAGATATAATCAACTGAAGCGGAGCGTTCACCATCCGGCTGTGTAAGGATAAGATGATCCGCCAGAGGAGCCATTATAGCAAGGGTACCTCCAAGATCCTTATCGGCCATTGCACCCCAGATGCATATTAAATTTTCATATGAAAATTTTAACCTCAGTGTTTCTGCCAAATTCTTGACTCCATCTAAATTATGCGCTCCATCAAGAAGATAACGGCATAATTTATCTTTTTTTCCAAAATCAGTTTCACCAATCGTATCACTCAAAAGAGGCTGCTCAAAATACTCCATTCTTCCCGGCCATTTCACCGCTGCAAGTCCCGCCCTAATATCGCTTAATTCTATTTTAAATCCGTGGTGTTCCAGCAGTTTCAGGGCCGCAATCGCCAGCGCATCATTTTCCCTGTGGGCAAGGCTCGGATGGGCACAGTCCAAACCTTCTATTTCCTGGTCACCGAAACCACTCCCGCCCACCCATTTCCATGTTTTATCATCTGTTTCACTATAGTCAAATTCTTGACCAAGCTGAAATAAGGATGCCTTTTTTTCATCACTTACTCTTCTGATAACCACAGCTGCCTCCGGGTCGGTTGCACCGGAGACAACAGGAACTCCAGCCTTGATAATTCCTGCCTTTTCGACTGCAACCGCCGCCAGTGTATCACCCAGGTAAGCCTCATGATCCATACTTATACTGGTAATGACAGAAACGAGTGGAGTTACAATATTTGTGGCATCAAGTCTCCCGCCTAAACCTGTTTCCAGCAGAACAAGATCCACATATGCTTCAGAGAACCAGAGAAGCCCCAGAGCCGTAGTAAATTCAAAATAGGTGATCTGCTCCTGCCCCAGTCTCTCGCATATTCTGGTACCCAGATCAGCAAACTCCTCCTCACTGATATACTGGCTGCCAATCCTGAACCGCTCCCGCACCGAGCTTAAATGCGGAGAAGTGTAAACACCAACCCTGTACCCGCCACGGTCCAGCATCTCTGATAACGATGCACAAACAGAACCTTTACCATTAGTCCCTGCAATATGGACAAATTTCAACCTTCTTTCGGGTCTGCCAACACTGTCTAAAAATGACAGCATGGCATCCAGTCCCAATTTTATTTTATGCATCTGCAGTCGATCAAGGTAAAGCAGAACTTCATCGTAGGTCATATTTGTTTTCCATACTATTCTTTAACTTTGATGGCGTCGTAAAAAAGAAAAATCAAGCCTTAGATGGCTATCTCCACCAGGCCCCTAAAGCCGCTTCAGTTTAGCATAATCAAGATGCAGTGTCTTCAGGCCATGTCTGTCAAAATGGACATCCAGAGACCGTCCATCAGAAAGCTTTACCACCGTGCCGACTCCAAAAAAAGGATGGTTCACCTTGCATCCTTGCGAAAAGTCAGACATGTTCAATTTCTTCTTTTTTCTCTGCACTGGTTCATAATTTATGGCTGACGGTTCAGTACGCGAGAACATCTTATAATCATTTGAAAACTGCTCCCCCACTCTCTCGTAGAGCCCGGCACTCAGTTCGCTGAGAAATGGCGACATTCCAACATGCTTAAACTGTCGGTCCGGTGTCATCAACTGCCGGGGATAGGTAATATAAAGATATTCTTTTGCCCGGGTTGCAGCAACATAGAGCAATCTCCTCTCCTCCTCCCACTGTTCTCCTGCGGCAGCGGATGCATGGGGAAAACGGCCATCCGCCACCCCGATGATGAAGACCGCATCAAATTCCAGTCCTTTTGATGAATGAATAGTCGAAAGCACCAGTCGTTTCACGCTGCCAGCATCCAAAGATACGGTTTCCGGTGGATCAAGAGTAGTATCATCGATGAATGGCTGAAGTTCATCGTATCCCTTCATTATAGAACTGAGCTGATCAAGATCTTTTTGACGTTTAGGAAAATCATCTGCATAAATTTGCAGGAAAACCGGCTGATAATAATTCTGCACCTTCTCATACAGCACTGAAGGATTCTGGCTGCCGGAACGTAACTCTTTAAAGAGATCCGTCAGCTTTACAAAGGACATCCTCCACGTTTTCCCGGCAGGGTATTTTGTCAGCGCAACAAAAGGATCAGACGCGCTGGAAATAAAGGTTGTAATCTTCCGGGCTGTTTTTGGCCCAACCTTTTCAAGTTGGAGCAGTATCCTGTTCCAGGAAAGATTATCCTGCGGATTGACCAGAACTCGTAGAAAAGCCAACACATCTTTCATATGTGCTGATTCTGTGAGTTTCAGCCCACCGCGCTTTTCAAAATCTATGCCTTCAGCGGCCAGTTCCAGCTCAAGTTTATAGGAATGAAACCCGGAACGAAAGAGTACAGCAATATTTTCAATATCAATGCCCTGCTGATGCAGTTTTTTAATGGTTTTAACAATAAACCTGGCCTCCTCCCGCTCATCTCGTGCAGTAAACAGTTTGGGAAGAATGTCACCTTCAATGCTGGTAAAAAGTGTTTTAGTGAATTTCTCTACCGCATTTCTAATAATATCATTGGTAAGAGAGAGAATAGGCTGAGTCGAGCGGTAATTTTCTTCGAGTTTAATGATCCGAGTACTCTTAAAAACCTTCGGAAATCGCATGATATTAAAAAAATCCGCCCCCCTGAAGGAGTAGATTGACTGGGAATCATCCCCCACAACCATTACATTGTCGTGGGTATATGCTGACATACGAACAATGTCCGCCTGAATAAGATTGGTGTCCTGATACTCGTCTACCATTATATGGGAGAATCTTTCAGAGAGAGTTGTACGTACCTGATCCGATTCTTCAAGAAGCCGCTTCCAATTCACCAGGAGATCATCATAATCCATCAAACCATGGTTATACTTGAACTCCCTGTAATGTTTCTGCAGCTGCAGTATATCATCAATATGATCCCCAAGATGAGCATATTGATCATAGACCAGATCCTCGAGATCAATAGATTTGTTGATGGATCCACTGATCATGTTGATAATAACTCTTTTAGAGGGAAATCGTTTATTACCCTTTCCCAGCCCCAGCGAGGATTTAAGCAGATTAACAATACCTTCCGCATCACCTCTGTCAATTATAGAAAACGCTGAACCAAAACCAAGTTCAGCTCCATACCGCCGAAGCAGCATATTGGCAACCCCATGGAAAGTACCTCCGACCACACGACTGCATGTATCATTGAGTAATCTTCCGGCTCGCCATAACATTTCCTGGCTCGATTTTCTGGTAAAGGTAAGAAGCAGGATCGATTCAGGGGCGATCCCTTTCTCTATCAAATGGGCAACACGATACACCAGGGTGCGCGTCTTGCCACTCCCCGCTCCGGCAATGACCAGCACTGGCCCTTCAGTAGTAATAACGGCCTCGTATTGCGACTCGTTGAGCGCTTTCAGGTCTATCCCCTGACCAGTCAAACTTTTGTCTTCTCCAGTGATCTCTATATTCATGCGGGCTACATTAACACAGTGTTTTTCCTCCCGCAACGTCAGTTGACAAAACAGGATGTCCGGTTATATTGGCAGATCAAATCCCTTGTAATGGATCACACCACGCCTTTTAACTCTATCGATGGCGTCATAATGATATGAAAATTTGTAACAACGAAAGAGATTAAAGATCATGACAACAAATACATTAGAAGCACTCTTTACCAGCGGAGCTCTTCTCAAAATTTTCCCGGAAGACAGAACAAACGATTTTTTTGAAGCCCTGTTTGGAGATGCAAATGAAGGTTCTTATGATATTGAACTTGCCTACAGGGGCATGGACGGCCAGAACCTGATTTTCGAATTACTCCTGCACGAAAGGCCAGACTGCTGCCTTGCATGCAACCTTACCCAGGGACTGCCCCAGGTATTTTCCCGGCATCCAGTTATAAACGTAGGTTCCATTGTCAAGGACATTGACACACTCATCGGGGATAGAGGTACATGCGGAGAGTGGACACTGGGCCAGACAGAACAACGAAGCAGTTCTCTTCATGTCATTCCAATCAGAATAATGATTCAAATGGGCTGAGAAACCTCTCCAATAAAAAAGGCCGACTGTTTCCAGTCGACCTTTTTTATTGGAGGTATGAGAAATTATTCAACTGCACTCTTCAACTGCACACTCTTGCACGCCCTTTCGCCTTTGCATGATAAAGGATGTCATCGGCTCGTTCAAACCACTGCTTTAATGTTTCATTTCCCTGCAGCTCTGCAACCCCGGCACTTATACCCAGTTTTATACTCTCATTGGCCCAGACATTGAGACCATCCACCCCGGAACACAATCTTTCTGCCAGAATGCCGGCATTTTTCAGATCGGTATTATCAAGAACAAGAATAAACTCATCACCGCCTATACGAACAAGGAGGTCAGTGGAACGTACGGCATGACTTAAGACATCGGCTACTGAAACCAGCACCTCGTCACCTCTCTGATGTCCGAGATGGTCATTGATATTCTTAAACTTGTCAAGATCCATTAAAATCATTGTCAAAGGACGACAATAGCGCCTTGCACTGTCAATCATACCATCGATACGGTCATCAAATACTCTCCGGTTCGCAAGGCCCGTCAAGGGGTCGTTGCTAGCTCTCTCGAACAAATCTTCATATTCAAGACCACGTCGCAGCGAATCAGCCAGAATTTCCAGGGATTGATTTATCAGCTCCATCTCATCTTCGTATAATTCCTGATCTTTTTTCAAAATCAGCAAAATCCCTGAATCATCGATTGTCTCAAAAATCCATTTATAGGCATAATATCCATCATGACAGGCACATGTATTCTCAAATTTCGTGCCGGTTTCAATCAGCTGTTCCGCCAGGGCTATCGTTTTTCGTCTATAAGGCCCGTGTCCCGAGCAAAACAGATGTCTCTTGTTACGAACGCTGTTATCATACCCGATGAGCTCATGCATGACCAAGGGCATCAACCAGACAGAATATGCTTCAATCATACCGGTCAAACTTAGAATCCCAGCCATCCTGCCATGAAGTTTGTTAATAAGATCCAGGCGTTCTGATTGTTTTTTCAGAATATCGAGCTCAACCATAACCTTTTCAATCTCAACCTGCTCAAAATGAGATGGCGGTAATTGAGGTTCTTTTGTCGAAAGAGTCATGAGTTATTTCCTTATCCTGAATGCTTTAACCAAGAGCTGGAAACCAATTAAAGGTGGCAACCAATCTTAGTGTACTTATCGTCCATGGCTAAAATATCTTTACCTTTTTTTAACAATATATGAATTTTATGCATTTTTTATGCCACCATGGGAAACACACCGGCACAGCTACCGAAAACCATGGGCCATGGACAATATTTTATATTTATTCCAATGTGTTATAAAATATCACTTATAAAAATAAAATCGACTAAAAACACTGGCATTATAATAAAAGCAAAACGATGTCATAATTATGACACCATTTTCAAATCAGACTATTCAATTACCCTTTAACAAATCAGTGGATTATAGTAATCCTCAGAACCGAAAGAGCAACCTGGGGATATACTTTCTCTTTTAAACGGAATCAGTATTGATGGCATCGAATGGACTTTTTATGACACCACCAGTATTAAAATAACGAATAATTTCAGGGAAGTAACAAATGACTCACCTCTCCATAGCAGAAAAAATCGGCCAGCTTTTCCTGATCGGATTTGAAGGTGCCAAACTTTTCCCAGATCATCCTGTTGCAACTGATATACTCAAGAGGAACCTGGGAGGGGTAATTCTCTTTGACAAACTGCTTGCCAAAAATCTGACAAGCAACAACATAGTCACACCGACCCAAGTTGCTGATCTCACATCCTCCCTGCAGGATCTGGCAGAAGGGAATCTTCTGATCGCGGTTGACCAGGAGGGCGGGATGGTAGCCAGGCTTAAAGAGCAACATGGCTTCCCTTCCATTCCCGGTGCAGAACTCCTTGGAAATAGTGTTGATCCAGAGGAGACCAGTCGCTGCAGCCGGCAGGTGGCCTTTATGCTTCATTCACTGGGAATAAACTTCAACCTGGCACCGGTAGTCGATCTCAATATTTACCCGAAAAACCCTATCATCGGAGCGTATGGCCGGAGTTTTTCAAAAGACCCGGATATTGTCTTCGAAAATGCAAGCAGATGGATCGCAGCGCACCGGCAGCAGGGAGTGCTCTCCTGTTTGAAGCATTTCCCCGGACACGGCAGTTCCCGTAGTGATTCCCACCTCGATTTTGTCGACATCTCTACCACCTGGCACGAAGTTGAACTGCAACCATACAGAGACTTTATAATAGGGGGATACCAGGAGGCGATAATGGTTGGTCACCTCTTCAACAGTCACCTTGATGAATTTTACCCGGCTACCCTCTCCTATTCCACTGTCCATGGGATTTTGCGCAGTCAGCTTCAATACGAAGGACTTGTTGTCTCGGACGATATGCAGATGAGGGCCATCACCGATCGTTATGGTCTGGAAGAAGCGTGTTGTAAAGCAATCTCTGCCGGTGTAGATTTACTGATAGTAGGCAATAATATCTGTCACGATCCACACATTTTTGAGAGAATACAGGAAGGATTGCTCAGAGCTGTAGAGCAGGGAAAATTAACAACACAAAGGATAGAAGAGGCATGGACCCGTGTACAGAAATTCAAACTATTGATGGCGTCGAAAAAAGTCCGAGCTCCTTCGTTGTAGGTTTTTATCAGAACCTCAGCATACCACATGTATGGCTGAGGGCCTGATAAAAACACTACGCCTTGTATACTTAGCCATCTGAAGCTTCCGATAAGCGCAGACATCGAGTGACCTTTTTCCGAATTTATCAACTATTGAGGAAAACTGAAAATGGACCAAAATAATAGTCAAACTCATTCTCTCATCGTAGGATATCTACTCTGGATATTCGGATTCCTGGGAGCACACCGGTTTTATTATGGAAAACAGATAAGTGGTACAATCTATTTTTTCACCCTCGGTTTGCTCTTTGTCGGGTGGATAGTTGACCTCTTTCTCATCCCGGGCATGAACAAAAAAGCTGATATACGTTTTCGGCAGGGTAAGGTTGACTTTAATGTATCCTGGCTGCTGCTCACATTTCTCGGTTTTTTCGGTATTCACAGAATGTATATGGGAAAATGGATTACCGGCCTTGTCTATCTCTGTACAGTTGGCCTGTTTGGTTTGGGCTACATTTATGATTTCTGGACATTAAATGACCAGATAACCCTGATAAACGGCTCTGAGGACAATTAAAATGAAGCGTCCGGAAATTGAATATCCATGCACCTGGGTTTACAAAGTGATAGGGCAGGATTGTACGATTTTAAAAGAAATTATTGTCTCGACCTGTGCTCCACAGGATGTGAAAATTACTCACTCAAATACAAGCTCCGGGGGGAAATACCACAGCCTCAATGCTGAACTCACTGTAAATGATGAAGCTGCCAGACTCGGTATATATGATACCCTGAAGAACAGTCCCGGAGTAAAATTCGTTCTTTAACTCAAGATATGGAAATGACGACCAAAACAGCTGAAAAAAAATCACAGCTTATCGCCTCTCTGCGTGAGGGTGTCGCCGTTGTGCAGATGGTCCTATTTAAAGAGATAAAAGCGAGGCTCATGAATAAACTCCTGTCAAAAAACCAGACATTCCTGTCAATGCTTGCTGGATCAGTCACCAACGAAGTGTTTGGCAGTCAGAATCCGGAAAAAAAGTTTGAGACTTTCCGACAAGAACATATGGGTGAAATTGAACAGGAACTTCTCAGCCTGAGAACTGACATGCCAAAACTCTGTGCGAAGGTCACAGACGCCCTTCGCATTCAAACACTTTGCGACCACCAGGAGGGAGAAGACAGTTCTGAGACCCTTATCAGGGCAAAAGAGAGCGGCATTTTGATTGAGGAGAGAGAGGTTCCCCTTCCCTCAGCCTTTATGACCATTGTGAGATTACTCGGAGAGGAACATAATCTGATAGTTCCACCTGTCCAGATAACTCCTGAACAGGACCAATCAATAATACACTAACCCCAGAGAAGGACAATGGCTATTCACCTCAGTCTTACCTGGACAACTCCTCTTACGGAGTTGCAGACAAAAATCGCATCGGCCGATTTCACCATATCCTTCGTCAATATCTGCTCAACCATAACCACATAATCGTCACCCATCAATTTCTCTCGCATCACCCCAGGAAGCAGACCGCTGCTGACGGGAGGAGTCAGATACCTCCCCTGTTGACAGATGATTATATTGGAGATACACCCTTCAGTAACCTCTCCAGCCTCATTGCAGAAAAACAACTCAAACAAGCCCTGCTGCTGTGCTTTTTTATATTCCTGATCATATATCTCTCTTAGAGTTGTTTTATGAAAGCACCATGGAGAATCCGTATCTGTGACCCTGTCGGAAAAATCGACCAGGGGCAGATCACTCCTTTTTTGTCTTTGCAGGTCGACAGAAAGTGCACTCATTGCCGGCGGGTCGCAGGACACCGTCTTCAAAAAAACCCTGCCATCTTTTCTCAATACAAGACGTACACGCCTGCAGAAATTATCAAAATATGACTCCTCCCTTGACAGGGTCTCTTCAATCACTCCAGGGTCATAGGAAAATTTAAAAAACCGGGCGCTGGATTCGAGTCGTTTCAGGTGAGATTGAAGCAACCAGTAACCACTTTCAGGCTGCCAGAGTATTGTCTCAAAGAGTGTAAAATCAGGATGGGCATGAGTTAGAAACTTCCCCTTCAATAACGATTCCTTCCATTCCTCCTCCGGGTCTGAATCGTGTGTAATACCAGCACCAATCCCCATTTCTCCACTATCATTCCATAATCGAATTGTTCGAATGGGTACATTGAAAACAGCGCTGCCATCCGGTGCAAGATAACCGATTGCTCCTGTATAGACACCGCGCTGTTCGTTTTCCAGTTCATTGATAATCTGCATGGTACGTATCTTCGGTGCTCCGGTAATGGAACCACACGGGAAGAGAGCCCTGAATATATCAACCAGGTCAATATCGCTCATCTCAGCCCCGGACGTTTGCGCCCTGACTGTAGAGGTCATCTGTAACAGGCTTTCATACGACTCAATGTCAAAAAGAGTATCAACACTTACAGTGCTCTGTCCGTGACCGTGCATCAACCTGGAGAGATCATTCCGCAGCAGATCAACAATCATCACATTTTCACTTCTATTTTTA
>DAOVUU010000046.1 GCA_030632405.1 Desulfobulbaceae bacterium
TACATTAATAATATCTTTATTGAGACCAAGGGTTTTTATTATCGCCAGAGCCTGGGCGGCAAAGGCCTCATTGAGTTCTATAAGCTCAATGTCATCCTGTTTCAGTCCGGCCAGCTTTAATACCGCGGGAATAGCTGCAATTGGACCTATTCCCATCACCTCTGGAGCCACACCTTTTGCGGTAAAAGCGAGAAACCGGGCAAAAGGATCCTTGCCGATCTTCTTCAAATAATCTTCTGAGACCACCATGGCAACAGCCGCTCCATCCGTCATTTGAGAAGAATTTCCAGCTGTTACCGGACCACCAATCTTAAAAGCCGGTCGCAGTTTCGCGAGGCTCTCCGGAGTTGTACCGGCTCTGACCCCATCATCTACTGTAACCAGCTCCTTTTCTTTTTTAATTTTACCATTCACCAGAACGTTTTTTTCAATCTCCACCGGGATAATTTCATCCTCAAATCTCCCCGCTTTTATTGCTGCTGCAGCTTTGGCGTTACTCGCACTTGCAAAAACATCCATCATCAGGCGATCAATACCGTATCGTTCAGCGACCAGTTCAGCAGTAACACCCATGGAGGAAAAAGCCTCAGGCCAATCCATCATCACAGAAGGATTAGCGCTATACTTTAACCCGCCGAGGGGTACGCAGGACATCGACTCGACACCGCCTGCAACTATACAGTCGGCAAAACCACACATTACACGCTCCGCCGCCAAGGCAATAGACTGCAGACCAGAGGAACAGAACCTGTTGATCGTCTGCCCGGGAACCTCCACAGGCAGTCCGGCCCTCATAGCAGCAACCCGACCCACATTCATACCCTGCTCGGCTTCCGGAAAAGCACAACCCAGGTATACATCTTCTACGGTTGCAGGATCTACCTCGGTACGTTCTATTAATCCTTTAATTGCCAGCGCTGCCAGATCATCCGGCCGCATATCTTTAAATTTTCCTTTATTTGCACGACAGCCTGGTGTCCTGTAACTCGCTAAAATATACGCCTTTTTCATATTATTACTCCCGAGAGCCTATGCTTTTTTTGTTAACATATCAGATGATGAACTCGTAAAAATTTCATAGGTTAATTGCGCAGAGGCTTACCTCTTTTCAGCATATGCTGTATGCGCTCAGCAGTTTTCTTATTTCCCACAAGCCTGAGAAAACTTTCTCTTTCAAGCTGCAGGAGGTAATCCTCTGAAATCAGCGTTCCGGGATTCACATCACCGCCACACATAACCTGAGCAATTATTGTCCCCATTTCCGCCTCATATTCAGTTATAAAATTACCCATCTTCATATTCCACAACTGGCTTTTAATGGCGGACGAAATACCACGACCAGGTGCAGGCAGATTTTCAGCCCGACGCTTCGGTCGATAATTTACAGCCAGTGCCAGAACTTTCTGCTTGGCGTCGGTTATCAACTGATCCATATCCATGGTGATGGCATCACCATTTCTCATATATCCCATTCCGGCAAGTTCAGCAGCGCCCATGGAGACCTTAGCCATTGCTATCTGTTCAAAATTTTTAATAATAAACGGCTGCACATCACTCTTATACCGTTGTGCCAGTTCAATGGCGCGTATGCTCATCTCTTTGGTCCCTCCAGCAGCAGGCAGCAGACCGACACCAATCTCCACAAGGCCCATATAGGTCTCAGCATAAGCATTAATTACATCTGAGTGGAGACAATACTCAGCCCCGCCGCCAAGGGTCATTCCAAAAGGAGCCGCAACGACTGGAACTTTTGCATATTTCAGTGCCATAGTGGCTTTTTGAAATGAACGAAGGGCCATATTAATATCATCAAAAGCTCCTTCTGCAAGGGCAACAGCTATCATCATGAGATTAGCACCGACCGAAAAATTAGTGCCGCGGTTACCGATCACAAGCCCCACACCTTCCTGCTCCGCGCGTTTGACGGCCTTGTGAGTCATTGCCAGAATATCTCCGCTGATGGCATTCATCTTTGAATGAAATTCAAAACCGAATACTCCATCACCAAGATCTATCACTGAACAGTTCGCGTTCTTCTCAACAACCCTGCCACCTCTTTTAAGAATCTCTATCTGAACCTGTCCATCTTTTACGGGAACCGGGACATACGCACCTTGCTTCAGATCATAGTATTCTTTTGTGCCTTCTTCGTTAAAGCGATAGAAAGATTCCACATCTTGAAGGATCCCGGGGACAGAAATACCATCCCCTTCCGCCCGTTTGACAAAATTGTGTACACCAATCGCATCAAATATTTCAAAGGGACCGATTTCCCAGTTAAATCCCCAGCGCATGGCATTATCAATATTCACAACATCATCTGCGATTTCAGGAATCCTGTTCACCGCGTAAATCAGCGTGTCGCGTATCGATCTCCATGCAAAATCGGCACCCTTGTCCTTGCCGGAAACAACCATCTTCACCTTCTGGGCTGGATCGTCGACCTGTTTAACTGTCAGTATCGAGGGGAACCTGGGCTTTTTGAGAGGAACATATTCACCATTGTTATAATCGAAGTAAAATATCTTCCGCTTTCCATCCACCATCTCTTTTTTATAAAAACCCTTTTTGGCCTTGTTTCCCAACTGGCCATTTTCCAGCATTTTCTTTATAAATTCTGGCAACTTGAATACATCTCTCTCCTCATCATCGGGAAGCAGATCGTAGGAGTTGGTAGCAACATGCCCAAGAACATCCAGACCAACCAGATCCGCAGTACGAAACGCAGCACTCTTCGGCCGTGCAGTGGCAGGACCGGCAACCGCATCGACCTCTTCCACTGTCATTTCCAAATCAATCATATGCTGAATGGATTTAAAAATAGCGTACGTGCCTATTCGATTGGCAATAAAGTTGGTGGTATCCTTCGCATATACAATCCCCTTTCCGAGCCGGCTGGCTATAAAATCAGCCAATCCATGCATAACTTCCGGATCCGTATCCACACACGGAACAATCTCCATCAAACGCATATAACGGGGTGGATTAAAGAAATGTGTCGCAAGAAAGGTTTTCCTCATTTCGGCAGGAAGAACCGCAGCCATCTCATTTACCGACAGGCCGCTCGTATTGGTGGTAAGAATTGTTCCGGGTGCCAGATGGGGGACAAGTTTTTTAAAAAGATCCAGCTTAATGGGCATATATTCAACAACCACCTCTATTACCCAATCGCACTCCTTCAACTTCCCCAGATCATCTTCAAAGTTGCCTGTCTCAATCTGTGCACCATATTCACCGAGGTAAAATGGTGCCGGCTTCATCTTCAAAAGCCCCTTTAAACCATTGCCGGCAATGCGATTACGTACAACAGGGCTATCAAGAGTAAGTCCCAGGGCCTCCTCCTGCCCGTCTAATTCCTTTGGTACGATATCAAGCAAAAGAATTTCCAATCCGGCATTGGCCAGATGAGCCGCTATGGTCGCCCCCATAACCCCGGCGCCGAGCACGGCTACACGATTAATCTGCCTCATATTCTACTCTCCGTTGTTATTTTTTCGGCGGGGATCCGTCCCCATTTCCATTGGTAAGATAAAGGTCATCAACCATTGTTTTGTATTTTTCGTAAATAACCTTGCGCTTCATCTTCAGCGTAGGGGTAAGTTCCCCCCCTTCAATTGAAAATTCCGATGGTACTACAGCAAAATATTTAATCGTCTTATAGGGTGGAAATTTTTTATTCATCCTTGTGATACGCTCAAGATAAATTTCTCTTATCCTGGTATGATTAACCAGCCCTTTTATATCTATGTAATCAAGACGTTCTTCACGTGCCAGATCGATCAATCGCTCAACATTCGGTGTAAACAATGCCACCAGATACGGTTTCCGGTCGCCAAACACAATCGCCTCGGAAATATATTTGTCCAGTTTCAACTCATTTTCAATAGGCTGTGGCGCAATATTTTTTCCACCTGCGGTAACTATGATCTCTTTTTTTCGATCAACAATATAAACAAAACCCTCTTCATCTATCCTGGCAATATCACCGGTCTTAAACCAGCCATCCTCCATAGTCTCTTTTGTCGCTTTATCGTTCTTATAGTACCCCTTCATGACCTGGGGTCCCCTGACCACCAGTTCACCATCACTTTCAAATCTAATCTCAGTCTCTTTAAAAACCTTACCCACTGAATCAAAACGAACCTCTCCGGCACTGCTGAGAGTAATGCCCGGACTTGTCTCGGTCAGACCGTAACCGTTATAGACCGGTATACCGATAATCCACATGAACTCATTTATGGTCTTATCAAGCGGTGCCCCTCCACAGAGGAAATATCTCAGTCTGCCGCCAAAACGGTCACGAATTTTTCTGAATACCAACTTGTCAAAAAATTTGTATTGTAGATTGAGCAGTCCAAGTGGTTCATGGGTTACATATTTTTTATTTACGTACAGACGACCAATTTCCACCGCCTTATGAAAGAGTTTTCTTTTAAATGGACTGGCCTGGTGGACATTTTCGTAAATTCGGGAGTAGATCTTTTCAAACAACCTCGGCACACTGACCATATTGGTTGGCCTGATCTCCGCCATATTCTCCATCACTTTTGCCGCCTCTTCGGCAAAAGCAATATGATTACCATTGAGAAGTGTTACATAATACCCCGCTGTCCGTTCAAGTACATGACTCAAGGGAAGAAAACTGAGCGTCGTCTGCTCCGTTTGCGGGATACCAAGCTGGTTAAGACCATGTTCGGCATTTATCATTATATTGCGCTGGGTCAGCAGTACACCCTTAGGCACACCTGTTGTCCCGGAGGTATAGATTACGGTGATCAGATCATCCTGAGTGATCTCTTCAATCTGCTGTTCTATCTGGTCCTGGTCTTCTCCGGTAAGCGGTGTTGAAACCTCGGAAAGCTGATACTGCGTATAGACAGGAAACGAACGATCCCCTATGAAACGATCGTAGGAAATGACAAGTTCAACTTCGGGAATCTCATCTTTGATGGAGAGCAGTTTTTCATATTGCCCCTTGGTCGAGGCAAAAACAATCTTCGCGCCGCAGTGATTTATAATATAGGCTGCCTGTTTTCCCGTATTCGTCGCGTAAATAGGAACCGTGACACCGCCCGCACACTGAATACCAAAATCGGAGATAGCCCAGCCCAGACGATTTTCAGAAAAGATTACAACTCTATCCCCCTTCTGCAACCCCGCCTTACCGAGCCCCCTGGCAAGCAGGAGAACCCGTTCATAAAATTCCTCATATGTAAGAGACAAAAACGTACCGCGCTTTTTATAGCTGATAGCGGTTTTGTTGCCGTACTTGACAACATTATCCTTGAGTATGGCCGGGATTGATTGATATGACATAACATTCATAATTTCTCCTCTTCGCAAGAAATATTAACCCTGACAACATATTAATGACGCCCACGTTCAATGGAAAGAGCAGGAGCTTAATTATACCTTACCTTAACGTTTAAGTCAACCACCAAAACAAATGTTTCATCCATTCAGTCAATCTGTTATATAGTCTTTCATGGTCTGCAGTTTCCCCCCTCTTATCAATCCAAAGGAGAACAAAATTATGAAGGAAGTTGTGATAGTTAGTGGTTCCAGAACACCTGTTGGTTCATTTGGCGGTTCCCTTAAAAATGTCGATGCCATTGAACTTGGCTCAATTGTTATGAAAGACGTTTTACGTAAAGTAGGAGTTCGTCCTGCAACGGATGAAACAATTGCTGCTTTAGCACCCGAAAAACTGCGGGATCAGGGCATGATTGAGATTGAAACTGCTGCCCATGACTGGGATGAATCAATGACACCTATAATCATAGACGAAGTAATAATGGGCAATGTTCTGCAGGCTGGACAAGGCCAGAACTCTGCCAGGCAGGCCATGATCCGCGCGGGTTACCTCAAAGAGACCCCTGCCTATACCATTAACAAGATATGCGGTTCAGGACTTAAAGCCATAGCACTCGGTGCAAGTTCAATCATGACAGGAGAGGCCGAAGTTGTGGTTGCCGGTGGCCAGGAGTCAATGAGCAACGCTCCGATGGCCATGCCAAAGGCAAGATGGGGCCATAGAATGGAAATCAGTGGAACAGGTGAAATTCGAGACCTTATGGTCTACGACGGTTTGTATGAAATTTTCTATGGCTACCATATGGGGATCACGGCGGAAAATATCGTCGAAAAATATGGTATCAGCCGCAGGGAGCAGGACGAACTGGCCGTGCTCAGTCATAACCGCGCATTCACAGCTGTACAGAACGGCACATTTAAAGGTGAGATTGCTGAAGTGCTGATAAAAAGTCGTAGAGGGGATACCATCGTCGATACAGACGAACGACCGATGGAAACGGATATGGAAAAGATGGCCAAACTACGTCCAGCCTTCAAACGCAACGGTTCCGTCACTGCCGGCAACGCTTCCGGTATCAACGATGGTGGTGCGGCAGTCCTGATGATGAGCCGTGAAAAGGCCGATGATCTGGGCCTGACCCCGATTGTCTCCATCGAAGGCTTTGGCGCAGGAGGACTGGATCCCGCATATATGGGTCTTGGACCTGTCCCTGCAATCAAAAAAGTACTCAAAAAAACCAGTTTAACAATTGGTGATATTGAGATGATAGAGCTTAACGAGGCCTTTGCCGCCCAGGCGATAGCATGCATGAGGGAGCTGGATATTGCAACAGACAAACCCAATGAGCTTGGCAGCGGTATCTCTCTTGGCCACCCGATCGGTTGTACCGGCGCCCGCCAGATGGTAACCGGTATATACCAGATGGAGAGAAAAAATTATAGCAGCGGCCTCATCTCCATGTGCATAGGCGGTGGTATGGGCATGGCCATGGTAATACAACGCTAGGAGGCTGTCCGCGAATGCCCTTTTGCCCAAACTCTTCGTTATTTTCAAAAAACAATACTCGTAATATCAACTATATGACTGCGCTTATTTTTTGAAAATGCCTCGTTTTTGAACAAAATGGCTATTCCCGGACAAACTCCTAGCCGTAATTTATTTTTTCCCATTCAACGACCAGTCATATTTAAGAAATTTAATTTCAACCTTACCCGCGCGTACCTCTTCCACCATCTTTTCAGTAAGCCCTAAAACCTGCTCATGGCCTGCAAAAAACTCGCCCAAAGAGTTAATGCCAAGCCATCCCTGCTCAAAATCTTCTCTATACCACTTAAAAATAGAAGAAACTTCCAGCAACTCCCCGCGAAGCCGGTTTCTCTCCCGATCTGCAAGGAACATCTCACTGGCCTCAACCAGCTGTCCCTGCAGTTTTTCCCCGGTATACGCCTCGGAGCGCAGAGACGGACAGCCTACACTTGCGCAGTTGACCGCAAAATGAATTCTGGGATCATTATACCTCCCGGAACCTCTGATCAGACTATGCTCTATCTCATCAAGAGATCGATTCTTACCCAAAAGAGGGACAAATTGTTTTTTCCATGGTGACTGAAAAAATGACCCTAAATCCTTTATTGATTCAAGATCGGGATACCTGGTTAAAATCAGCTCTACCGTCCAGCCGTTATATGCATTAATCAAAAATGCCAGCTGGGAATCATGGGGCCAGCTGTCGAATTTATCCTGAGTGACCTCTGCCAGACCGCCAAGATAATTCTTCAGGCTGGATCTATCCCCCTGAAAACCGTCATAATCGACCTGGGTAGCCTTTCCCCCGGCAAGCACAATTACGTGTTGTTTCAACAACTGATCCCATTTGCCATGATCAAAAACAGCTGCTGTTGCCTGGGTGGCAAAAAGGACTGTAAGAAATAACCAGAGAATTCGTATCATAGTCTACCTCCTTTTCCAGTTGTGGTATCGCTCTATCCAGGCCAGCAGTTTCTCTGGTGCATGTGCCCTTTTCCACTCGCCTGCGACATACTTGTTCGCCTCGGAAAGTGTGGGATAGGTATGAATTGTGCCAAGAATCTTATTTAAACCGAGGCCATGCTTCATGGCTAAAACAAATTCAGCAAGGAGATCCCCACCATGTTCACCAACTATCGTGACGCCAAGGATTTTATCCTTACCCGGCACAGTAAGAACTTTGATAAACCCACGGTCAGCTCCGTCGGCAATAGCCCTGTCAAGGTCATCTATACCAAAGCGAGTTACCTCATAGGCGATATTCTTCTCCACTGCCTCCTGTTCATTTAAACCGACCCGGGCAACTTCAGGGTCAATGAAGGTGGTCCAGGGAATAACGGAATAATCAACCTTGAACTTTTTCCATTCGCCAAACAGCCCATTCACCGCTGCATACCACGCCTGATGCCCTGCAGTATGGGTGAACTGATATGGTCCGGCAACATCACCGGCACAGAATATATTGGGATAGATCGTCTCCAGATACTCATTTGTCACTACAGTTTTCTCAGTGGGAATCCCCAAGGTCTCAAGGCCATACCCTTTAAGCCGGGCAGACCGACCCACAGCACAGATAAGAACATCATACTGTATCCTCTTTTCCACACCATCATGCACAACTACAATATACTTTTCATCCCCATCAAGCTCACAGCGAAGGGCGTCATGACCTGTCAACACCTGAACACCATCTTTTTCAAGAGACGATTGTGCGAAGGATGAGACATCTTTGTCTTCCCGGATCATAATCCGCTCCCCTCTTTGAATCTGCAAAACCGTCGAGCCGAGCCGGGCAAAGCTCTGTGCAAGTTCACAACCAATAGGCCCGCCACCTAGAATAACAAGTTTCTGTGGTACCTCTTCATGGGTGGCAAGTTCAGCCCATAGCGTATCACTTGTAAGAAAGCCTGATTCTTCAATCCCAGGCAATGGCGGCACAAATGGCTCCGCACCTGCAGCGACAATAATGACCCTGCTTGTCAAACTGATCTTTTCGCCGTCATTGAGCTGGATCTCAACTGTCCAGGGGTCCACTACGGTGGCGTATCCCCGCAGCACCTCAACTCCCAGTTCAGTATATCGCTCGACACTGTCATGGGGTTCCACCCTGGCAATCACCTTATGGACTCGTTCCATCACCCTGCGAAAACTGAAATCGGGATCTGCAGCTTCGAGACCATAATGTTCTCCGTTTTTCATATGGTGAACAACTTTTGCACTTTTAATCAATGCTTTGCTTGGCACACAACCGTAGTTAAGGCAATCTCCACCCATCTTATGGGACTCAACCAGTGTCACCTTTGCTTTAACGGCGGCAGCGATATATGAACTGACAAGTCCGGCGGCGCCAGCACCGATGACAATGAGATTTCGATCATAACTTTTCGGCTTCTGCCAGGCTGCATACACCTTTCTTTTTTTAAGCCACTCTGTAATTTTCTTTGCCAGAAGTGGAAACACCCCCAGCAGAGCAAAGGACAAAAGAAGCGGCAGGGAGAGAATACCACCAAGGCTTTCAATACCACCCAGCTGTGTGCCTGCGTTAATGTAGACAACAGTTCCAGCAAACATGCCAAGCTGGCTCACCCAATAAAAAGTAAAGGTCTTGATGGGGGTCAGCCCCATCAGCAGGTTGATCAGAAAAAAAGGAAAGATCGGCACCAGCCGCAGGGTGAACAGATAAAAAGCTCCCTCTTTTTCAACACCATCATTGATGGCAGCCAGCCGGTCTCCAAATCGGTTCTGTACACTCTCTCTCATCAGGTATCTGGAAACCAGAAAGGCAAGAGTTGCTCCAATTGTAGAGGCAAAAGAGACCAGCACCAGCCCCCAGACAAGGCCAAAAAACGCTCCAGCGGCCAGGGTCATCAATGCCGCTCCGGGCAGGGAAAGGGCGGCAACCAGCACATAAAGAGAGAAATAAGCCAGACTGACAAGAACAGGAGATCCTGCCTTCATCTGCTCAAAATCGGCTTGACTGGATTTAATGTTTTCCAAAGTAAGCAGCTGATCTATGTCAAACGCAAAAAAACCGACAGCAATCGCAATTATTATTAATACCAAGATGATTCTTTTCATTTTTTACTGTCCTGTAACCAAATTTGA
>DAOVUU010000081.1 GCA_030632405.1 Desulfobulbaceae bacterium
AAGAAGTTTTTTTCATGGCATCAAAGTCATCAATGTGGAGCAGTTCTGATATGAGTTCGATATTGACTTCCGGCTTTTCCTCAGATGCATCCAGGCTCATTTTCCCTTCAAGCCGGCTTTCCCCGACCTGCAGGTCGAGTTTGGACAGTTCATAACGGGTGTCCAGCAGCGCAAATCTGGTTGAGAACGCAACAGGTCCGATCGAAGGTAGATCGAGCCTGAGTGCTTCATTGAGATTATCCAGTTTATCGGTTTTAAATTTAAGGAAGAGATTCAGATTGCGATCTGTCACAGGCAGCGCCAGTTCACCACCAAAACTTATATAACTGTTGGCAAATTCAACATCAATCGTCAAGGGCACCGTTTCCGGGACTGAAACATATTCAACCAGTGGTGCCCCTGTGATAACAAATTTTACCGGAGATTTATCCACCATTCCTGCCAGTTTTATCGTGACAGCCTTTTCCTGTTCAACCAGAATATCGCCTGTAATTTTCTCTACATCAAGGAAAGCTTCTGAAGTCGGGCTTGCAATTCTCCACTGACCGTCTCTCAGGGAAAACGACATGGAGGAATTACGGACAATTTTGTCCAGACTGTCCCCTTTCAGTCCCAGCTTAATTTCCATCGAACCGGTGGAAGCCTTCAAGCCTTCAACCAGCCCGAGCCTGGACAGGATGATTCCGACATCAATATCCTCAATTTTGAATCCCAGGTTGGCAGCAGGTTCATTATTACGCATAGCCATATCACCCTCAGCCACTATCTTTTTACCGGCCACATCACCTGTCAGCTTGAATGGCCAGGGCCCACCTCCTGACAGAAATTCTTCTATGGAACCACCCTGGAATTTAAAAGCATAACTGTTTTTCTGAAGATTCCCTGCAAAATCTAACATCATCTGTTTTCCCGGTGGAGCCTCTCCAGAAAGATTGTCCAGTTTGAAACGTATTGTCTTATCAAGCGCTGCGTCGTGATAGGTGACAGCAATATCTTTCAAAGTGAGATTATTCAGGCCGCTAAAAGTGATGGACTTACTTTCCTCCTCAGCTGATGTTGTCACAGGTGCCCTGTCAGCCTGTGCAGATTCCGGTGTCTCATTTTTTTCTTCCCCAAAAACCCAGTTCGGCTGTCCCTGACCATTGTTCTCCAGATTTAATGTAACGTTTTCAGCTGTTATTTCACCTATCTGGATATTTCCTTTGAGTAGCGGAAATAAACCAATCTGTAATCTTGCCAATCCGGCATCGAGAAAAACGGGGTCCGCAGCATCGGGGAGATTTGCAATTTGAACATTCCGCACTTCAATTGCCGGCCAGTCTGAGAACTCAAGGAATACCGGGCCTTCTATTGAAACCTTGCGTCCGAGCACCGATTCAGCAGAGGTTTCTACGCCACTTTTGAGAAACTCCAGATTGAGAGTTATCCCAAAATACATGAACCCCGTTATGGTAATTACGAGCAGGAGGAGAAGTATGCTGATGGTAATAGAAAGCCACTTTAAAAAAACACCGATTTTGGTTTTCATCATGTACCTGCTGACCTTCTATAAGCAGGCATTAAGGAGAATTGGGGGGTGCCCGCTTTGATTGGTAGTGAGAATTATTATTGAATATTAAGGTAGATTAATAAGTCAGAAATGCTCAAAGTAAAGGCAAATATTATTCATTCTAATGACTATTGAAACCTTGTGTCCGAGTGTCGATTCAGCAGTGTAATGCTATTTATGGTTGATTACAACCGGGGAGAGAAGCGGGATTATGGGAGTTTTAATTTTAATAGGCGGTTAATAGCCAGCCAACCACCCAGGGCAACAGTTCCCGAACACATGCCCAGCACTCCTATGACCTGGATAGCATCCCGCCAGCCAAGAGAGATAAACCACATCGAACAGGCACCTGTCATAAAGAAAACGAAAACCATGAAGGATGAAGCAGCTCCCACATCCTGTTCAACCTGCTCTAAAATAAGATTGTTACCTGCCGGTCTCCCGAAAGCAAAAAAGAATGTGATAAACCACATCGGCACAGCCAGTCTGAAAGGCTGTGGAATCTGATCGAACAAAAACGGCACAGAAGACAACAGAATTCCAAAATAGCTGAGCGGAAGCAGATAAGTAAGTTGCAAATACCGGGCTGTTCTGGAAAAAACGAGTGGCGCAATCATAAAAGCAGAGGCATTGAAGGCGAAGAAGAAGCCATATTTTAGTTCGGAATACCCGAGAATGTTAATATATATATCTGAAGATATAGCAACAAAAGAAAAAGTAGGAATTCCGAGCAGGCCAAGAGTCAGGGTAAGCAGAAAAAATTGTCTGTTTCTGGCAATTCTTACATAACATTTGAATACTCTACTTAATTTTTCCGTACTCAGTTCCTGCAGCGATTCATTCATTAACCAGACACCAACAGCGGCAATTATTCCCATGAAGGCTTGAAGGATGAATATCCAGGGCCAGGAAAACGATTGGATAATCCAGCCGCCGATGATAGGTGACAACATTGGAGCTGCGGCAACAATCACCCCAAGTTGAAGAAAAATACGTTGTCTCAAGTTACCGTCAAAAAGGTCCTTACATATTGCAAAGGCAATTGAAGATGCACTCGCAGCCCCAGCTCCCTGCAGAATTCGGGCAGCTATCAGAAACTGGACGTTATCTGCGACAGCACAGAGAAAACTGGCGATGACATATACCCCAATACCGATCAAGAGTGGTGGTCGTCTGCCATAGCGATCCGATAGTGGCCCATAGATCAACAAAAAGCCGCAATACGTTACAAAAAAACCAACAAGGGTCATATTTACTGTAGCAAGTGGTAGCTGCCAGGAATCCACCAGCAGTGGAATAGCACCCAGATACATAGCGGTAGAGAGTGGTGGAAACGCAGCAAGAAGTGCAAGTAAGGCAATCTGTTGTTTCATATTTCGAACGCATCTCACCGAGGATACAGCAGACGCCAATATTACGCTGGGAATTTACAGGTGGGAATGTCTATAACGGTACCTGTAAGTAATAATCTATTTCATGTGGTGCCACTTTCAATTTGCATATTAGTCACTTGGGTACCGGTCTGCAACGTACATTCTCTATATGAGATAAAATTGTTTTTCTGCTTTTTAAAATCCTTATATATTAAAATCTCACACCGTACTGTGATATTTAACTGTGAAATATCGCTAAAGTGTGCCATTTATCCTTTCTTTGATCAAAGCAGAATTCAAATTCTCCAATATAAAACAAAATTCCAGTAATAGTAGAATTTTGTCCACTTTTGCTCCACTTTCCCTGGATTGATATTTAACCATTCTCATTGTCCAGGTCACAATATCTGCTGTAAAGACTACTCGCAGAGGTTTCATAGTTAACGGATGTCTACGTGGAGGTGTCTGGATGATGATTTTATTTTTGCCCTGCAATCGATAAGTCGTCTCGCTTCAATACCATGCTTCTCGATGAGCAGTCTCCTTACCAGACTGGCCCGCTGCTTCGCAAGGGTGAATAAGGCTACATCGTGCTCTTTCTCATCAGTACCTGTCGGACTCGTAATTTCATCTTTACCGGCACTGCCGCAAATGACAACGAGGCGTTCAGGATGTGCAGTCAGCTTCTCGGCGGCGCGATCAAGTTTTTGGTACGCTTTTTTATTGAGTGTGTACGCTCCGGTCGCAAAAGGTAAGGCCGCAACGTGTCTGCGCCTGGTTTTTATTTCTCTGGCAATGGCTGTCAGGATCGGCGCAACTACAATTTTTGTTACCTCTGTAATAGCCTTGCTGACGGCAGAATCCATATTGATGTCCAGATCGAAGGTCGGCGCACGCGGATCTCCTTTAACTGGCAGGCCAATCACCATGTGCCCATGTTCATCAGTCAGGAGATTGATCATCTGATGCAGTTTCAGCCCTTTGTAGAGTGAATCCTCGAAGGCTTTAATTTTGTCGTTATCCGTTGGAGAAACGGTAAGCAGATTAATGTGCATATCGACACGACCGTCAATTTTGTGTTCTCTGACGTCGATCTCAATATCAGCGTCGAACTGGCCTGTTTCAATATCAAATCCAAAACGCTCGTCTGTCAACGATGAGAGCGGGGTAAGTCTGATAGCTTCAGCACGACCTTTTAAAAATAGTTCCGGTGGGGATGTGAACAACTTCGCACTTCCTTCAAGAGAGAGTTGTCCATATTGGTCGGATCGCATTGATAGCACTAAAGAGCTCAAAGATTCGGGATTCTCGCTGTTGATATCTGTGATCCAGGCGCGATTAAAACGCATTGTTCTGATGAGCGGAAGGGCGCTGCTTCTGTCCTCAAAGCGAAAGGTACTGTCTCCGGTAAGTTCAATTCGATTTGCCATCAGTATCATTCCCTGCAGCGGGTTTTCTCCTGCTTCAGGATCATATCCTTTCGATCCGAAACCGTATTTCATTCTGGAGCCATCATTTTCGCCAGTAAGTTGCCAATCGTTATCAGACGTACGGATAATACCAACTTCCAGGTCTTGAAAGCTGATTATATCCGCATTAATATGTGTGCCGCCGTTGAGTTGCAATTCATTGACGTGAGCAGTAAATTGCATAGCAGGCCCTGTGAATTCAAGCTGTCCGTCTGCGATGTGCAGTGCCTCTATACTATTTGTCCTTTCTGTATGCTGTTCGCCACCAAATATGTGCCCAGCGATCTTGTTTGTACCGTTGTCGAGATGTTCGACCTTTAGCCGGACACCGTCAAAATCGACCACCTTGATCTTGAGTTGGCCGTGGAGCAGTTCGCCCAGCGCTATGCGAATTTCCGATTTTCGTCCACCGACCACATCTTCGCCATCTTTTTGAACCTGAAAATCTGTCATTTGCAGATCTAAGGTCCCGTCAACCTTGTCTCCGATAACGTCAACTTCAAGGTTTACCAGCGCCTTACCACGATCAATCTTCAAACCAAGTTTTTTTTCCGCAATCTTTGATATCAATGGGAGTGAGACTGATTCGATTTGGGCCTCTAAAGAGAGTTCGGGCTGCTGCCT
Organism: Desulfobulbaceae bacterium; assembly: GCA_030632405.1. Classification (GTDB taxonomy): domain Bacteria; phylum Desulfobacterota; class Desulfobulbia; order Desulfobulbales; family Desulfocapsaceae; genus Desulfomarina. The sequence continues at coordinate 5,016 of DAOVUU010000081.1, forward strand.
GAAAGGATAGGCAGTACCCTGCCAGATAGAATCCACACCAGCGGGACTGTGTTTTCGCAACAGGAATGTAAGTGCTTGTTCGGGTGCGCTGGTGTCCAGACCTGTGACCCTGGCTTCGTCGATGATCATTACGTTCTCAACGGCAACATCAAAAAGGGAAAATGTGTACCTGATTGTACTGTTACCGGTAATTGCGATGGTATTAATTGTGACGGAGGGTGCAGGTTCTCCTGGATCAGGATCCGTTTTGTCTGGTTCAACCGCTTTAAAAGTAAGCAATTCCTGTAGCGCTTCGTTCATTGCACTGTATGAGATATCTGCTTTAAGGTCTTGTAAATAAACGGTATCAGCGGAAATACTTTTGCCGTTAACAACGTGCATATCGTTTACCAGCACCGTTGTTTCAAGCTGAGGCATTTTCAGTAATACTTTAGCGTTGACAACATTGAGCAGATCAACCGGGAAACTGCCTCCATCACCACCTAAAACCAATCCTGCAATTTTGCTTGTGCCGTTATCCAGACGCTCCACCGTCAGTTCTACGCCATTAACGTCAGCTGATTCGATCTTGAGTTCGCTGTTTAGCAGTTCTGTTAATGACACCTGTATGCTGGCTTCCTGGACGCCGAGCACCTTTTCGTCAGCTGCCATAACTTGTAAATCGGTTAACTGCAGCCCCAGGGTTCCACAGATACTCCCTCCGGAAATATCAATCTGAAGATTCATCACTGCGTTGCCACGAGGGATTTCTAAGCCAAGGTTTGTCGCTGTAAGCTGGGATAACAATGGCAGCGAGATCGATTCGATCCGGGTCTCAATAGAAGCTTCCAACTGTTCTTTAAAGGGATGGGCCTCACCACGCCAAATCGAATGTACACCGGACGGACTGTGCTCACGTAATAGAAATGTAAGAGCCTGTTCGGGGGCACGGGTATCCAGTCCCTTTACCCAGGCTTCGTCAATGAGCAGAACATCCTTGATGGCAACTCCCAAAATGGTATCTTGATAACGGATGCTGCTGTTGCCGATAATTTCGATGGTACCGATTTGCAGTGACAGACTTGAAAATATCGAATCTGTCCGGCCAGCGTTATTATCTGCAATATCCGCCTCAAGTATCCCGGATAAGGTGTTGCCAGATCCGGAGATTTGCCAGGATTTCGATCCGGTACGTGTTATGTCTGCTTGTAGATTTTTAAGTTGGATCTGTTCGATACCAATATGCTCGCCGTTGACAATGCGAAGCTCATGTACCGTCAGGGTACCCTGGAGGTGCGGCAATTTTAGTACTACCTCACCATCCACCACATGAATCAGATCGATTTGGAGGGTATTAACTCCAGCATCTGTCTTGTCGCCAAGTGTTAAGCCGGCAACAACAAAATCGCTGCCAGCATTGCGCTGAACCTGCAACTTTGCACCAGTCAGACGTATAAGTTTGATGCGGAGTTGACCTCGCAGCAGGGATGCAAGTGATAAAACGATATCCGCCCTGTTAACTTTGAGGACGGTTTCACTGCTGTGCATGAGGTACAGGTCGGTAACGGAAATGCTCCCCTCCAGAAAGGAAATGTGCGGTTCAGCGTGTTCTATTCTGTCATAGCCCTGGTTAACCGCCCATTTAGACAGGCTACGAGAGAACAAGGCCGGGCTGGAATAGAAGATCACCGTCCCGGCAGCAAGTACCAGCACCACCGCCGCAAGCAGTACCCACAGGGGTTTCTGCATTATCCGATATCCATACGTTGATTTCTGCTTATCCATCTGTCAGTGTTGGTTGTTTTGTGCCTTGTGTGAAGTAAATTTCGTTTCTAAGTCATTTATATTATCCTTAAAACGGATCTCGGCAATAACCATGTCGTGATCAGATAAGGTCTCTGACAACACATTGTAATCTGCAAACTCCAGGTCTTTTGTAATCAGTATCCAGTCGAGACGCTTATTTTTATAAGTGTTGTAATAAGACGTTTCTGGTTCGTAAGCATAAAAGCGTGAATTTGTTGCCAGTTCTTTAATAACTGAAGCCTCAGCCAGCCACTCACTGTTAAAATCACCCAGGATGATGGTTGGGTTCATGCGGGCAGATAATATTTCTTTCATCTCGTCGATCTGTTTTTTACGGACGGACTTTCGTGAAAAATCAAGATGTACTGAAACAACATCAATCTTGCGCGACAGACTGCCATCACGGTACGGCATGTCAACCTGGGCGACCACTAAACCCTTATTAAGCGTTGGTGGCGATGGTGCGAAAGTGTGTTTAATGGTTTCAGCAAGTGGCAGTACTGACAAAATAGCTGTACCGTAGGAAAAGAGCCAGCTTTCGGCATTGATTACCTGTGTTCGCCAGGGATACCGGGCCTGCGTGGCAAGATATTGAACATGATCAAATGAGCCGCTCCATGTGGAGGAGGCATCGGCTTCCTGGAGAGCAACAATATGGGGTTTATGCTGGCTTAAAGAGACGGCAATATCATCAAGGTTTTCTTTAAAAGTACTTTTCCAAAGAAACAGCTGGTTAAAACCGTCTTTTCTGCCGTGGGCCAGATTGAGTGTTGCAACACGTAATATCTCATCTGGATATCCAGTTTGAGCATTAATACTGTTATCAGCTTCGATCACTGAACCGTAGACAGTGCGCACCTGTTTTTCGACTGTCGCACAGGCAGCAAGAACAACGACGTTAATAATCAGCAAAATAAAAAATGTTTTGTTTTTCATATCCTTACAAACAACCTACATCAAATATTCTAAACCGAAAAAACGGATCCTTTTAAAAATACGGCGCTGTCTTTTTGCTGCACCTGCCTTATCGCTGTCACTCTCCATTAGCTTTTTGCGCATCTGCAGCCATTCCGGTGACCCCCAGCGATAAGATGTCTTTTTTAGTGCTTCAAATACTTCATTGAGATCTTTATTCAATTCGTCATTCTGAATAAAGAACCCCATTTCATTGTTATATAGGTTGGAGCGATAATCGAAATTACTGGTGCCGATAAAACAGAGATCATTTCCGAGAATATATTTTGCATGTAGTTTTCCATAATGTGCATCGCCTCCCAGTATCACTGAGTCAATCCTTCCCGTTTGATAAATAAAAACCTGCGGGTGGTTAACCAACCGCTTCCATTCATCACTTTCAACAATGTCTGGATTAAATTCACCTTGCTCAAGACCAGAGAGCCATGCTTCCTGCAATTCAGGTGTCAGCAGATATCTGGGCACCATATCCATATCGATAATGGCCTGGGTGAAAATATTGTCCCCGGTCATCACCGAATTAGTAACCACTTCCAGCTTGAAATCAGGGTTCTTACTTAACCACTCCAGTGTAGCTTTAGCGTCGTCATATATGATATCGCCTTCTTCGTTTTTGTACGTACCACTAAATAGATAGGGCGAAACCATTCGTAAAGTTCCACTTTTCACACCTTGAGCTT
>DAOVUU010000295.1 GCA_030632405.1 Desulfobulbaceae bacterium
ACTCTTATCCCTGCGCATCACAGGCAAATTTTATACAGCGAACCGGTTCCATTGAAAAAACCATTACAAAGGTTGCAAAAGAGCTCGGCTGCGACCTGATCGCTATCGGCCCCTATCACAAGAGCAAAGGATTCTTTACTACCCGTATGGAGAGAGGGCTACGGGCCAGAATGCAAAATAAAACCTTTCATCCCATGCTGCCATGTCCTCTTCTCATAGCCCCATAGCAGTGGCACCAAAAGGTGTCTCCCAGGAATTCGATCTCGGTCTACAGGTGCCGGCTAATTTTGATCTGCAATCGCTTTTCCCAAATGACCGCCTCTTTCGGCTTCATCCCCACTGGTTTATAACTGATTTCAAACAGAAGGACTCATCATTTTCAGTAAATATTAAAGATTATGCAACCCAGGAAAAATTTTCTCTTACAGGTAGTGTAGTCTATCCAGATGCTGTTTCCGAATTTATGAGTATCAAGTTGTCCGGCGACCTTGAAAAAAAGATTATTTTTCTGGAACAAGATGGGACATTGAAGGCCCAGGTTATCTCCATCCATGATCCAGTGACTGATGATGATCCTCTTCTACTCTGGATTAGAGGTATCAGGGAGTACATACGCCTCTTTCTGAAACAAACACCGGTCACCTTGTTTTTTCGTGTTTTGATGAACCGCATGGTGCTGAAAATGGATCCGTCCCAGCGGAAAATCAGCATGATGATCACAAAAATTACAGCGATAGAAGTGCTGGTGATAATTCTCATTGTGGTCGGCTATGTCTTTTTTGTCAAATAGGCAGTATAAGATACCGGCTGTTGGTGATTCTCTTGATATTTTTATACTGCGTTCCGAGTTGCACAAAGGGGCTATGGCCACTCTTTTTCAGGCCGAAGATCTGCTGTCCCGGCAAGAGGTTGTATTAAAAATTCCCAATTATGATATTCTAAACCAGCCTATTCTTTTATATCACTATCAAAATGAAGAGAGAATCAGTCGACTGCTTGATCATCCTGGAATTATACGCTTTATCCACAGGCAAAGAAGCCGGCAATACATTATCATGGAATATGTACATGGCCAGGACCTTCGATCCATGGTCGGCAGACATCATAGACTGGAATTAGACACTGCACTGACCATGATGATTCATCTCAGTGAAGTGGTTTCTTATCTGCATGCACAGGATATTGTTCATCTGGATCTGAAACCTGAAAATATTATCTGTCTCAAAGATTCCACTATCAAGGTGATTGATTTTGGTCTGGCCAGCTGCCGCCATCTTCCCGATCTTTTGTCCTATGACCTGAAAAATCCCCAGGGAACCCCCTGGTATATCGCACCGGAGCAGCTGGTTGGCCAACGGACTGATCCCCGCTGTGACATCTACAGCATGGGCATGCTTTTTTACGAGATGTTAACCGGCCGGCTGCCCTGGCCTCGTTCCAGTAAAGTGCATATTGCCCGCCGCCGCCTGCGCCATGATCCAACCCCACCGCGCCATTATAACCCTGAGATCCCCTCCCAGATCCAGGACATCATACTTAATGCCATTGCCCGGAACGCGGAAAATCGTTATGCTTCTGCAGGGGATATGCTAAAAGATCTTGAATGCTGGCAGCAACGCCCCATCACAGCAGCTGGAAGTAACACTAAACAGCATTCCCTGTGGAAGCGTATCTTTCCCGGCAAATCTGTACAGCTAAGCCATACGCAGCAAAATAGAATAAAAGTTTCAGAAGGTAAACCACAGATTATTGGTGCTCTAATTGATTCTCCCGGTATTGAAAACATGTTGGCTGAGGTCAAAAAACAGGCACTTATTCAATCCTCCGAAGTAACCCTGGTTCATGTTATTGAAGAGGAGAGCGACTCTCATGAAAGACGTTATGGTATTGCTGTTGAAGGTGAGCGGTTGATGACAGGATTGGAACTGGCTGTCCAGGTTCTGCGCCGCTTCAGCATTGATCCCAATATTCGCCTGGTTAAAGGAGAAGTGGTTGAGGTGCTGGAACATATCAGCAGAGAACTGGGTGCACAATTACTGATACTGGGTGTATCCAGAAAAAAGAAGGGGTTATTGCGCGGTGCTTCAATACAGCGTCGTTTGGAAAAGAGTAGTTCCTGTGCGATTATAGTTGCAAAAGAAGAACAATTCTCACCAGCTGCCAACCTGATTGACCTGCAGCCGGATCAGTTGACAACCAGTCAGGTTCTTGCCTGTGATATTTTTTTGGTTGATCTCTGGTATGAGCATCTGCATTATCATACCGATTTTATCTACCACAAACTCCTCAATCCTGATCAAAGTTTTGACCTCAGTGAAGACAACTGCCGCTTCGGCCACTGGTTGAATTCTTTTGAAGGCTCACAAAAATGGCAGAAAATAACGTCAAGCCTCGCAATGATCCATCAGCAATTTCATCAGCTTGCTTCCCAAATAGCTGAACTATGCAATCATGATCATGCCGGTGTACAGGATTTCTATATTCGGGAATCGCTGCCGCTATCCCACAGGCTGAAAAACGAGTTGGGACGACTCTCTGAATTTCTTCGTGCTAATCTTGATGTGAAACCACCCATAATATCTTTTCTGACAGACAAGACCTCTCCTTTCACCATACCGGATTCACCCTGTTATGGCCCTTTGCTGCGCTCCTTTAACCTTGATCAGGATCTTAGCAGTTTGATTCAAAAAGAGAAAAACCATACATCATATACCAGGTTTACAGAGGAAAAGTGAATGCGCCTAATGATCTTTTCAGATATCCACGGTAATCTTGAGGCTCTTGAGAGCATGCTGAGTGATGCGGCAGAGCGAAACATACACAGGTGCATCTGCCTTGGAGACATTGTGGGTTACGGGCCATATCCCAATGAATGTATTGAACTGGTACGCAGTTTAAAAAACTGCCGCTGTCTTGCAGGGAACCATGATGTGGCTGCACTGTGGGAGACCTCACCCTATGGAATGTCATCGGAAGCCAAGGAGGCGATTCTCTGGACCATGGATCAGTTGAGCAGTGAGAATAAAAAATTCCTTGGAAAATTACCAGACAGCCTTGATCTTGCAGATATGACCTTTGTACATGCCAACCCATACAACCCGAGAGGCTGGCGTTATGTAATGGATCGCAAATATGCTTTGCGCAGTTTTGCCGCCACCCGCTGCCGTTACCTCTTTATCGGTCACAGTCACAGTCCCCTTATAATCACAAGAAAACATCTGCTGGCGGTTGATCTTCAATCCATCAAAGGTTCCATGCAGTACAGGATTAACGATACCCGGCGCCGCATCATTAACTGCGGCAGTGTCGGGCAGCCAAGGGACAAAGATTCACGATCCTGCTACCTTATTTATGACAGCCGTAAACAGCAACTGGAGTTTTACCGGGTCTACTATAACATAGAAAAAACAGCCCAGGCTATTTTATCCACAGGGCTGCCGCCCCAGCTTGGAAAGCGGCTGCTCAAAGGTATTTAAGGAAGATGCTATGAAAACAAACAAACATGGACAGGTCTCAAATACCAATCTAAAAAGACGTTTTTTTCTGTGGTCAGCCCTTATTCTCATTGGGGGCGGCTTGCTGTTGTCTGCACTCTCCTTTTGGAACACCCGCAGGCTGCTCATGGCCGAGGCCATGACCAAGTCCGAGGTTATTCTCCGTGAGGTAGAGGCCATCCGTTTTTATGTTAAAGAAGAACTCAGACCGAAGATGTATGAAATACACGGCCAGGATACCTTTATTATTGAGGCAATGTCCACCACCTATATCAGCACCACCATCATGGAAAATTTTGCCGGGGCCATGCCCAACTATATTTACCGTCGTGTTTCATTAAACCCGCATAATCCGCGCAACATGGCCGACCCCTTTGAAGAAAAAATGTTTGACTGGTTTGAAGATGACCCTGATAGATCCTTCTGGCAAGGTGTGATTAAAAAAAATGGAGAAGCTTTTTTTATCTCCATGGTTCCTGATTACTTTTCCAAGGAATGTATCCGCTGTCATGGCAAAGCGGAAGATGCACCGCAGACTTTGATAGATCGATACGGTACATTTGGCGGGTTCCGATTCAAGGCTGGAGATATGGCAGGTATAAATTCTGTGGCAGTTCCTGTTTCAGCATCACTGCGTGAAGCATGGCAGGGCAGCCTTGTCATCTTTGGTATCACCCTGGGCACAAGCGTTTTTCTGCTGTGGCTTTTGAACCTGCTCTTCCAGAGATTGGTAATCGAGCGTCTTGGTGTAATGTTGTCACTTGTGGGTGAAAAGAAAAAAGAGAG